>PHCO01000286.1 GCA_002842265.1 Betaproteobacteria bacterium HGW-Betaproteobacteria-18
CGGCCTTGATGTGGCCCAGGTTCTCGGCCACCAGGATGATGGCTACCGGTGCAATCATCAGCATGGCTTTGGAGTCAAACACCGGCGCGGCAAAGCCGGGCATGCCCAGCCAGGCGGCGTTGAACAGGCCGCTCAAGTCCATCGGCTTGCCCAAGCCCAGGCCATTGGTCAGCACGGCATAAACCAGGCTGGCGACGATCAGCCCGACCAAAATCAGCAAGCGCTGCACCATGCCACGGGTGAACACCGCCACCAGCGCCACGCAGACGAAGGTGGCCGCCTGCATCCAGCTGTCAAAGTTGCTGGCTGCCATGTTCTTGATCGGCACGCCGGCCAGGTTCAACCCGATCACGGCCACCACGGAACCGGTGACCACCGGCGGCATCAGCTTCTCGATCCAGCCAGTGCCCGACACCTGCACCAGCAGACCAATGGCGGTGTACAAAGCGCCGCAGGCGATGATGCCGCCCAGCGCCACGCCCATGTTGGGGTTCAGACCCTTGCCCGCGTAACCGGTCGCCGCGATTACCACACCGATGAAGGCAAAGCTGGAACCCAGGTAGCTGGGCACTTTGCCGCCGGTGATGAAGAAGAAGATCAGCGTGCCAATGCCGCTCATCAAAATGGCCAGATTGGGGTCGAAACCCATCAAAATGGGCGCCAGCACGGTGGCACCAAACATGGCAATCACGTGCTGCATGCCCATCACCGTCGTCTGCGGCCAGGGCAGGCGCTCATCGGGGGCGATCACGCCGCCCTGGCGCAGAATCTCGGGGCTTTTCTCGGTCCAGTCAAATAGGCTCATGGTGTTCCTTGGTTGTTGTGGTCAAGCCGGTTTGAATTGTGGCATGCCACCCCCTGCACGTCAGCAGAATGTCAACCAAAATTACCTGAAGCCCACCCGGTCCAGCATTTGCTGCACCTTGACCTGGTTCATGCCGACCGCACTGATGGGCACCAGCTCGCGCTTGAAACTGCCGCCCGACATGGCCTGCAGGGCCGGGTTGGCAAACTGCACACCCTTGGCCACCGGCCACTCGTTGTTGCCATCGGCAAAGTGTTTCTGGGCTGAAGGGCTGACCAGGTATTCCAGGAATTTGACGGCGTTGTCCTGGTTTTTGGCATGGCGCGCCACCGCACCGCCGGCGATGTTGACGTGGGTGCCCCAACTGGCTTGATTGGGGAACATGACCTTCACTTTGCTGGCCGTGGCTTGATCGGCAGGCTTGTCCGAGCGCATCAATCGCGCCAGATAATAAGAGTTGGTCACGGCCACCGCGCATTCGCCCGAGGCCACAGCGTGAATCTGGTCGGTGTCGCCGCCTTTGGGGGAACGCGCCATGTTGTCAACCAGACCCTTGAGCCAGAGCTCGGTTTTGACCGGGCCAAGGTGCTCGGTCATGGCACCGAACAGGCTCAGGTTGTAGGGATGCGAACCCGAACGCATGCACAGCTTGCCTTTGAGCTTGGGGTCGGCCAGTTTTTCGTAACTGTCGATGTCGGTGGCGCTGACCTTGCGTTCGTCATAGACCAGGATGCGGGCCCGGGTGGACAAGCCGAACCAGGGCGTGCCGCCGTTGTCGGCCGGTTTGGCGCGCAAGTTGGCGGGAATGGCCGCCTCCAGCACTTTGGACTTGATCGGTTGAAACAGGCCATCGACCTCGGCGCGCCACAGGCGCGCTGCGTCCACCAGCAAAATCACATCGGCGGGCGAGGCGCTGCCCTCGGCCTTGAGGCGCGCCAAAATGCCCGCATCGTCGGCATCGACCCGGTTGATCCTGATGCCGGTGGCCTGCGTGAACTGGCTGTACAGCGTCTCGTCGGTGGGGTAGTGGCGTGCCGAATAAATATTCAATTCAGGTTGCGCGGCCTGCGCCATGCCCAAACTCAAAGTCAGCAGCGCCAGGGAAAATTTGCCAAATGCTCGAACCATGAAAAACTCCGTGAGTGGTAACAGGAGTCAGTATAGCTCAAATGAGAATAGTTCTCATTAGTATTTGATGAACGACGTTATTTTTTATAGGGGCATGCGGCTTTGGTGCAATGGGCATACAGACTGAGCGAATGGTCTTCGATGTCAAAGCCCTTGGCTTGGGCAATATGTTGCTGGCGCGCTTCGATCCCGGCGTCATAAAACTCCTCGACCCGGCCACAGTCCAGGCAAACGATATGGTCGTGGTGATGGCCTTCGTTCAACTCAAAAACCGCTTTGCCGTTTTCAAAATTGCTGCGGCACAAGATACCGGCCTGCTCGAACTGCGTCAGTACGCGGTACACCGTGGCCAGTCCTATGGCGGTGTTTTCCGTCAAAAGAAACTTGTAAACATCTTCGGCGCTCATGTGTCGCTGCACGGCGTTTTGGAACAACGCCAAAATGGTTTGGCGTGGCCCGGTAACTTTGAGACCCGTGTCTTTGAGTTGATGCGATTTTTCGTTCATGGTGAGGCCAGGATTCGGGTTGGTGCTGCAGGTCAACTTATACCAAACTCTGGCGGCATCGATGCGCTGCCCGTCAATGGTATGGTTCGCCCATGAAAACTCAAATAGATCACCTGGTCGTCGTCGCCCAAACCCTGGCGCAGGGCGTGCAGTGGTGCGAAGCCACG
>PHCO01000027.1 GCA_002842265.1 Betaproteobacteria bacterium HGW-Betaproteobacteria-18
GTCGATGCGGTTGAGGCGCTGCTGCCTTGGAATTTACGCTTAACAGATTTGGCGGACAAAACGGCCCAGTGATTTACTGGGGTTGCTGGAGCGCTTACGGTTTACACATGGGGTTCTTTGGAAAAAATGTACGCGAAATCTAAAAATTACCGCTAACGCCGCTAACGGTAAAGCCGTTCTGACACTGCTTTTCATGCAGTGAACCAATAACGGCAAGCACTGCATAAAACCTTGAAAGGGTTTGCAGTGAACGACTCCCAACTTCAACCGCTGGCACACTCACCAGACAAAGCCGCTATTCGAATCGGCAAGAGCACTCGCTCAATTTATGAGCTGATCGCCACTGGCGAAATCCGCAGCTACAAAGACGGCAAGCGCCGCCTGATTCCCGACACCGAACTTCAAAACTATGTGCAGCGCAAGATGGCGCAGGCAGTGGCAGCATGAGCGCCGCCCACGAAAAAGCGGCCTGGGTGTTCGTACCACCCGAGGCCGCTCAAGAAACTACACGCGACGATTTTACCGCTGATCAGAAAAGATTAGCAAACATCACCGCATCGCTGGCGCTGGCCGGTCATTCAGTTCACAAACTGGAAACCGGGTTTCTGGTGTCACGCTGGGGCATGTCAAAAGTTTGCCCGGACTTCGCCAGCCTTGTCGGATTCTCCCGTCAATTGGGAGTGTCGCCATGATTGACGCACTCGATTATGAAATCGGCAATCACCGCATTGCCTGCCCTGACTGTGGACGTGGTGGCCGCGACAAGACAACCGGACTCAAGGTAGAAGCCGACAGCGTCGTGCTGCACTGCTTCCGGTGCGGTTTGGTGCAATCATTCCACTCTGAGCGCACCGCCGTTCGCAGGGGGCCATGCACCAAGCCCCAGCAGGCCCAACAGCACACCTCATTGAATGAATGGGGCCGGGCGCTATGGCAATCAACCCATGAGCTTGCAGGCGTGGCGCTGGACTACCTCAAGCACCGCCATTGTGTGATACCGCCTGCTTATGGTGATCTACGCTGGCACCCGGCATTGAAGCACCCTACAGGCTATACAGGCCCGGCGCTGGTGGCGCTGATTACCGAGGTTCACACGAATCAACCCATGAGCTTGCATCGAACGTGGATTCAAGCAACAGGCAAGGCAGATATTGACCCGCCGCGCCTGCTGCTGGGAAATCACGCCACTGCAAACGGCATCATTCGATTGTTTCCTGATGACGAAGTCGGTCACACGCTCGGACTCGCTGAGGGCATCGAAACCGCCCTTTCGCTGGCGTGGTTTGGCTATCCAGTTTGGTCAACGATTGACGCCGGGCACCTGGGCAAGTTTCCGCTGCTGGCAGGAATCACGCAACTGGTTATCGCGCAGGACAACGACCCGGCCGGCATCGCCGCCGCCACAACATGCGCCCAACGCTGGGCCGACGCTGATCGCTGGGTGATCGTTACCAAGCAAGCGCAAAACGATTTGAATGATGAGGTTTCAAAATGAACATTGAAGCTGAAATTATTCAAAACGTGATGGCTGGCGCAGTGCAGTTTAAAAAGAAAACGCCTGTATTTGATGGCGTGGTGCTGGTGTGCGGTGACAGCCTCACACCGACGCCTGTTTCATGGCTCTGGCGCGATTGGCTTGCATTGGGCAAGGTTCACATTCTGGCTGGTGCGCCTGGCACTGGCAAAACGACCATCGCAATAGCTTTTGCAGCGACCATCACAAGCGGGGGCCGCTGGCCTGATGGCTCGCAATGCGAAGCAGGCAATGTGCTGGTTTGGAGTGGTGAAGACGACCCAGCCGATACCCTGTTACCGCGCCTGATGGCCGCTGGTGGAAATCGAAGCCGGGTTCATTTTGTTGACGGCACGCGCATTGCGGGTGAAAACCTTGCATTCGACCCGGCACGCGATATGCACTCGCTACAGATCGCCGCTGAAAAAATCGGCAATGTTCGGTTGATTCTGGTTGATCCGATTGTTAGTGCGGTGACTGGCGACAGCCATAAAAACACAGAGACACGCCGGGCGCTGCAACCGCTGGTTGATCTGGCCTCGAACATGAATGCGGTTCTGCTGGGCATCACGCACTTTTCAAAAGGTGGGCAAGGTGGCGACCCGTCGCAGCGGGTATTGGGCAGCGTGGCATTTACGGCAGTGGCACGCGTGGTGCTGGTGGCAGCGAAAGTGCAAGGCGAAGACGGCAAGGACAAACGAATCCTGGCACGCTCGAAAAGCAACATCGGCCCGGACTCTGGTGGCTTTGAATATCACCTCGAACAAGGTGAACCGCTACCAGGTATCGAAGCCTCGTTTGTTTCATGGGGGCAGGCAGTTGAAGGCTCGGCACGCGAACTGCTGACTGATCCGAACGAGCATGGCGAAGAAGAAGAAAAGCACTCGCAGGCGGGCGCTGCTGACTTCCTTAAAGAGATGTTGAAGGACTGCCCTGTTTGTTCAAAAGACCTTGCAGCGCAGGCAAAAGAGGCGGGCATTGCATGGCGAACCATACGCCGGGCAAGCGACACGCTCGGAATTATCAAGCGCCCTGCTGCTGATAAACGCTGGTACTGGAAGCTACCCAACTTGTCCAATAACGAGCAACTTGTCCAACTTGTCCAGTCTCCGGGAGAGGACAACATGGACAACATGGCCGATTTAACCGCTCAATTCAACTGAAAGACACCATCATGAACCCAAACATCGAAACCATCGTCAACCTGGCCAGCGACCTCATGGACGGCCAGCAACCACCGACCGGGCTAAAACTGGAAAAAGTAGAAAACGCCGTTCGTGAGCTGCATAAGCATCAGTCTGGCGCCGAATATCAAGTGCTTGGATTGGCCATGCTGGGGGCGCTGATTGATCGTGTAGGAAGTGGTATTCAGGCGCAGCAAACATTGCAGCGGTTTATCCGTGGGGGCAACGATCATGTTTGAAAAAGCTACAAAAACAATAGCAGGGCTGATTCCTGGAACGGCACTAAACCTGGCGCAGCAAAAACGAGACTTCGAGCGCAAATTGAAAGCGCAGGGTATGTCACGCAAGCAGGCGATGACGGCAACGGCAGCGCACTTCAAGAAAGGCACACCATGAGCACAGAAATATGTCACAATATGCCTGTGACGGTTGAACGGGAAGATCAACCAGCACCTTCACCTACGCCAGTCACGGGAAGCGACCGACGCGAAGTAGCAAGCCAGCCGCAAGGCGGGTTTATTGACTTATCGCGCAAAGGAAGCAACGTGACGGATACCGCGGCAGACACACCTGCCAAATCCAAGCCAGCCACCATCCGCGAGTTCGAACGCGCATTGCAAACCCTCGGGTTTTCTCAACGCGAATCGAAGGCCGTCGCATCAAACGGTTTCAAGGCAATTCATCCCGCCGAGCAACTGAGCGAGCAAATCACGGCGCTGGCAACAGCCGTCGCCAAATACCAGTCAATTTTTGAAAGTACATCATGACCGACAACATCTCTGAAATCCTCAATCTCCTCGAAAAGCAAGGCACCGATTTTTCAACCTGGAAGGCAAAGCAGGACGGCAAATACGACGAGCTTTACCGTGAAGTCGAACAGCTTTCACTCAAAAGCAACCGGCCGAATATGGGTGGCAGTGGCGCGTCAAGCGAAATCAAGCACCTGAAAACCGCAGATGGCCGCATGCTTCCCCTACTGCGAAGTGAACAGAAATTTGCCGACCTGTTCCGTGGCGAAAAATCCGAGTTCAACATCGGCGAGTTCTGCCGTGATGCGATTGTCGGCAGCACCAAGGCCGCATCAGGCCCGGCGCTGGTGCCGACTGCTGTGGGTTCGCAGGTCATTGACATGGTGCGTGCACAGACCGTGATCGTTGAGGCAGGCGCGGGCACCATCAGCATTAACGGCCCGACAAACCTGGCGCAACTTACCACCGGCCCAACCGTGCACCAGCACACCGAATCCGCCGTGGACATTGCGGAATCCGACATCCTCGCAGCACCTGTTGTATTGAATCCAAAACTTTTGGCCGTGCTGGTGCCCTTGACCCTTGAATTGGTGCAGGACAGCCCGAACCTTGACGCGCTGATTACCACGGCCCTGGCTGGCGCGTTCGCTGCAAAGCTCGACGCCTTGTCAATCGCCATCTTGCTGGCTGATGCGAACATTCCGAAAAGCCTGGCAGGACAAGACCCGGCAGTATGGGCAAAAGTGCTGGAAGCGGTGGGCGCTGCACTGGCTTTGAATCAGCGTGTCCCTGGCGCACACATCAGTGCATCGGCTGACTTCATTGCGCGTGCATCGCAACTCGCAAGCACGGCAGGAACCTGGTTAGGCGCACCGCCTGCCCTGAGCCGCATGCTTGAGCTGCAAACCAGCGGATTGACGGCAGGGACCGCATTGTTTGGCAACTTCGCTGAAGCCTTCGCAATCGCATTGCGCTCTGAATTGCGGGTGGAAGTGGTGCGCCATGCCAAGCCCACATCAGGCAGTCACCTGCTGGTGGCACACATGCGAGCAGGCGGCGTTGTTCTGCAAGCCGGCAAACTGTTCAAGCAATTGAAAACGGTTGTTTAAAGAATTGCAGGGGGTCTAGACAGCCTCCTGGACGTGGCCCGTCAGAGCCATGCAATGAAATCTGACCGCTGGCAGCATCTTGCTTGGGTGCGTGGCCAGCACCTATTTGGAGCAACACCATGACGAAACACGAACAACACATTCGGGCGCACTGTGCGCAGCACGGCATCACCATCGAGGTACTGCCAAGCGGTGCTGTACGCTTTACAGGGCATGGCGTCAGTCTGACGGCGGCAGACATCGCCAGCGTGAACACGGCGAACCTGACGGCATACGAGCCGCGCAAAGGGCATGCACTGCGCAATGTGTGACCAACGGCAGGGGGGCATCAGTCTTTGGCGGGTGGCATCAGGAAACCGTCCTGCTTCATCTTTCCTGTTATCTCTAACCAAAAAAGGCTATGGAAAGCATAGCAATAAAGGCACCGGGCCGGGTCTGATCTTTGGAACATCGAGGTAGCGGAAACCGACCGTTTCCCCATTTGGACAATAAAACCACTTTTTGAAAGTATTCAAGATGACCGATAAGAAGCAACACGGAGGCGCTCGCCCTGGCGCTGGAAGGAAGCCTAAGACGCAAGAGGAAAAGCTGACGATTACCACGAATGGCGCACAGACTCCGCTTGAGTTTCTGTTGTCCGTGATGAACGACAAGAAGATTGAAGACCGCCTTCGTTTGGATGCGGCCAAAACCGCTGCGCAGTATTGCCACTTGAAAAAGGGCGATGGCGGGTTGAAAGACGAAAAGCAGGCCGCTTCTAAGAAGGCCAGTTCGGGCAAGTTTGGACCAAGCTCGCCGCCTGTTCGACTGGTGAGGCCGTAACAAGGGTTTCCCCTGTGGTCGAAGCTGACCGCCAGCCAGCACAAATTCAATCACCGCGTTACGCCGTAACGTTCAATTTTATCTCACTGGCGTAGTACGACGCATCGCCGCCTGGCATCAACGCTGCTGCGTTCGCCGCCTGGCGTTCAGCGTCAATCAACAGCTTTTCAATCATCGCCCTTTGCGTTACGCCGTAACAGCTTGAGAGCCGTTCAAGCGCCTTCTTTGCATGAAGATCAATGATGATGTTCAAGCGTTCGGCTTGAGCGTCATCATCCTTCAAATGTTTCAGTCGGTACGCCGCCTGGCGCTGTGCGTTTGATGTTGCCATGATGATCCCTTGTTGTTACTGCGTAACTAATCATATCACTGTTACTGCGTAACGTGCAACAGCGCAAAACAAACTTCACCTCCCTGACGCGGCTCGAAAGAGTTATCGCCCAGCCTAACCGCTGGGTTTTTTTTGCCTGATCGACTTTCGTCAGTTTTGGCAGTGACCACCTGGGGCTATCTTGAAAAATAGGTTATGTCGGTTTCAGAGGTTTTTTTCCCTTGACCTACGCAAAGTGTCAGAACCTAAGTGCTGGCGCTAAGTGCAGCAAAGTGTTGTTTAAGTGCATCGCTGGCAGTCGTTAGCATCAGCTTGCACTTAGTGTGCACTTAATTGAAAAAGGCCTGCATCACTGCAAGCCTTTGAAATTTACCTAAGTTATTGATTTGCTTAGGGTTTTTGTGGTGGGTGATGACGGGCTCGAACCGCCGACCTACGCCGTGTAAAGGCGCCGCTCTACCAACTGAGCTAATCACCCCACCGATAACGGGTTCAATTCAAAGCATCTTTCAATGCCTTGCCCGGACGGAACTTGGGAACCTTGGCTGCCTTGATTTTAATCGACGCGCCAGTACGTGGGTTGCGACCCGTTCGCGCAGCACGCTTGCCAACCGCAAAAGTACCAAAACCAACCAAGGCAACAGAACCTCCCTGGCTCAGGGTGATTTTGACGGCTTCAATGGTGGACTCCAAAGCACGCGCCGCAACCGCTTTGGGTATATCAGCATCCAGGGAAATGAAATCAATCAATTCAGTCTTATTCACAATTTACCTCTCTCGGGAGTTGTATTCAAAATCAATCAAATGTCTCTTTAATTTATTTGCAAGGTGAAGTTTCGCTGTTCATAAAGCACTAAAAAATGCTATGCAACGCTGGTCTTTCCACCCAACAGAAAAGTGATTCTAGACGGGTTTGGCCTACGAGCCGGATGACCGAAGGCAAATTTTTCAAAGCTGTATTTGGCGCGCAATCGCACAACCCAAATCGGATGTGTCGGCACTGCCACCCAAATCAGGTGTCAGCGGTGCGTCACTTCCGGGTGCCAACACCTCCTCTATCGACCTTAAAACGGCATCATGCGCATCCTTGAAGCCCAAAAAGTCCAGCATCATGGCACCACTCCAAATTTGACCAATCGGATTGGCTATTGCCCGCCCTGCGATGTCGGGTGCCGAACCATGCACCGGCTCAAACAGCGACGGAAATTTGCGCTCGGGATTGAGGTTGGCACTGGGTGCAATGGCGATAGTGCCAGTGCATGCTGGCCCGAGGTCACTCAGGATGTCACCAAACAAATTGCTACCCACTACCACGTCAAAAAAGTCTGGCCGCTGGACAAAGTGCGCCGTGAGAATGTCAATGTGGAATTTGTCCACTTTGACGTCCGGGTAGGCTTTGGCCATCTCGGCCACCCGCTCATCCCAATACGGCATGGTGATGGCAATGCCATTGGATTTGGTGGCGCTGGTGAGGTGTTTTTTGGGCCGCGTCTGCGCCAACTCGAAGGCAAATTTCAGCACCCGGTCCACACCCACGCGTGACATCACGGTTTCTTGCAGCACGATCTCGCGTTCGGTACCGGCAAACATGCGGCCGCCGACGCTGGAGTATTCGCCTTCGGTGTTTTCGCGCACGATCACCATGTCAATCTCACCGGGCTGGCGCGCTGTGCCATCACGCCGTACCACCGGGGCAACGATGCCTGGCATCAGCCGTGCCGGGCGCAGGTTGACATACTGGTCAAATTCGCGGCGAAACTGCAGCAGCGAGCCCCACAGCGACACGTGATCCGGGATTTTTTCGGGCCAACCCACCGCACCAAAGTAAATGGCATCGTGGCTACCAATCTGGTCTTTCCAGTTGTCAGGCAGCATCTGGCCATGCTTTTCAAAATAGTCCCAACTGGAAAAATCGAAGTGGTCAAACTGCAAGTTGATGCCAAACTTGTCGGCCACTGCTTCCATTACCCGTATGCCTTCGGGCATGACCTCTTTGCCAATACCGTCACCAGCGATCACTGCAATTCTTTTCTTGTTCACAGCACAGTCCTCTTGAAGCGTCAATAAAAAATCAGGCAACTCGGGGCTGACGCACCACCAGCGCCACACCAAAAGCCGTCAACAGCGTTCCCAAAACGGTGGTGCGTGTGATGGCCTCGGCAAACAGCACCCAGGCAATGAACGCTGTCACGGGCGGCACCAGATACATCAAGCTGGTGACCGAGGCCGCCGCACCTTTTTGAATCAGAAGGTAAAGCAATGAGCTTCCGCCCAGCGTCAACGCCAGCACCGACCAGGCGATGGCGCCGACCAGTTCGACGTTCCAGCGGATGGCTTCAAGTTCCAGCGCGGCCAGCGGCAAGGTCACCAACAAGGCGGCACCCAGCTGAACCGTGTTGGCGGTGCGCACATCGCACGACTTGACAAAGCGTTTTTGGTACAGGGTGCCAATGGTGATGCTGAGCAAGGCACCCACAGCCAGCGACAGGTTGAACCAGTTGGCTTCGCCGCCCGCGCCAAACTTGCGCGACACAACCATCACCAGGCCGATGAAACCAAGCACCAGTCCCAGCCATTGACGCGTCACAATCTTAAAACCGGTGGAGGCCAGCCACAAAGCCGTCAACACGGGCTGCAGTCCCACAATCAGGGATGACAAGCCTGAGCCCATGCCGAGCTTGACAGCCGCCCACACGCCGCCCAGATAACACGCATGCATGAAGATGCCCGTGACGCCCAGATGAAGCCATTGCATGCGCTGCGTTGGCCACTTGACCCGTGCCAGCCCGATCCAGAGCAGAAAGCACAAGATGGACAGGGCGTAGCGAACCACCAGGAATTTAAACGGCGGCGCATGGGGCATGCCGTAACGCGCCACGATGAAACCGGTGCTCCAGATCAGCACAAACACCGCCGGCATGGCCCGCATCAAGGGCCGCTCAATCACCGCTGTCACTTCACACGCGACCTGATCTCAGGCAGTGCTTTTTGCAGGTAATAGACCATTGACCAGACGGTCATGATGGCAGCGATCCAGATCAGCCAGACACCCCAGACATGGGTGTTGATGAACCCAAACAACATACCGTCAAACAGCAAAAACGGAATAGCCACCATTTGCGCCGTCGTTTTGAGCTTGCCGATCATGTGGACGGCCACGCTCTTGGCAGCGCCAATCTGGGCCATCCATTCGCGCAGGGCAGAGATAGCAATTTCGCGCCCGATGATGATCAGCGCCACAAACACGTCGGCACGGCCCAGGTGCACCAGCACCAGCACACAGGCGCAGACCAGAAACTTGTCAGCCACCGGGTCCAGAAACGCGCCAAAGGCCGACACCTGGTTGAGCTTGCGCGCCAGATAACCATCAAGCCAGTCGGTGGCAGCAAACACCACAAACATCACGGTGGCCACCAGGTTTTTGGTAGCAGGCTCGATCGGCAAATAGAACACGCCCACGATCAGCGGGATCGCCACAATGCGCGCCCAGGTCATGAGGGTGGGAATGGTCCAGAACATGTCTCAATTGTGGCATGCGTTAATTCACAAAAAGACGCCCATCAATGCAGTGCGCGGTAAATTTCTGCCGCCAATTCATGCGAGATGCCTTCCACCTGCGCGATGTCGGCCTCTGAAGCCAGCGCCACGCCGCGCACGCCACCAAAACGTTGCAACAAACGGGCGCGCCGTTTCGGGCCAATACCCGGGATTTCTTCGAGCTTGCCGCCGTCCATGCGCACCTTGGCGCGTGCCGCACGCATGCCGGTGATGGCAAAGCG
Source organism: Betaproteobacteria bacterium HGW-Betaproteobacteria-18 (assembly GCA_002842265.1). Lineage (GTDB taxonomy): Bacteria > Pseudomonadota > Gammaproteobacteria > Burkholderiales > Burkholderiaceae_C > Rhodoferax. The sequence continues at coordinate 9,488 of PHCO01000027.1, forward strand.
GTGCGCCTCATCCCTGATCTGCGCCACCAGCATCAGTGCCGCAGAATCCTTGCCCAGATAGACCTTGTCGCGGCCGTCAGCAAACACCAGTTCTTCCAGACCAATGCGCCTGCCCTCACCTTTTTCCACGCCCACAATCAGCGACAGGTCCAGGCCCAGTTGTTCGAACACTTCACACGCCATCGACACCTGGCCCTTGCCACCATCGACCAGCACCAGATCGGGCAGGCGGCCCGTGCCAGCAGGCAGTTCTCCGGAGCGCTTGGCCTCTTGCAATGTTTCGGCCAGCTTGCTGTAGCGGCGCAGTAACACCTGGCGCATGGCAGCGTAGTCGTCGCCCGGAGTGATATCGTTGATCTTGAAACGTCGGTACTCGGCGTTTTGCATCTTGTGGTGATGGAACACCACGCAAGAGGCCTGGGTCGATTCACCGGCCGTGTGCGAGATGTCAAAACACTCGATGCGCAGTTCTTCCAGGTTGTCAATCGGAAGATCGAGCGCCTCCACCAGCGCGCGGGTGCGGGCTTGTTGCGAGCCTTCTTCGGCCAACAGCCTGGCCAATTGCAGAGCGGCATTGGTTTGCGCCATTTCCAGCCAGACGCGGCGCTGTTCGCGCGGGTTATGCACCGCGCTGACCTTGACGCCCGTTTGCTCGGTCAAGGCCTTCAACAAACCCTTGTCCACCGGCACGCTCACCACCAGCGAGGGCGGCGCGGGCACGTTCAGGTAATGCTGGGCAATGAAGGCATCGAGCACCTGCATTTCCACGCTGCGCAAGGCAGCAACGGCATCGCTTGCTTCCAAGTCATCGAGTTCAGCCGCGTCTTCGACATGCACCGGAAAATACGGCCTGTCGCCCAGATGGCGTCCACCGCGCACCATGGCCAGGTTGACGCAGGCGCGACCGCCCTGCACTTTCACCGCCAGGATGTCCACATCCCGGTCCGACACGTTGTCCACCGACTGCTGGTGCAGTACGCTGGACAAGGCCGCGACCTGGTTGCGCAGTTCGGCTGCCTGCTCGAACTCCAGTTGGTCGGCGTGCGCCATCATGCGTGCTTCCAGTTCAGCCATCACCTCTCGCGCATCGCCGTTCAAAAAGCGTTCTGCATCCGCCAGGTCCCGGGCATAGGCCTCGGCAGAGATATGCCCCACACAGGGCCCCGAACAACGCTTGATCTGGTACAGCAAACAGGGCCGGGTGCGGTTGTTGAACACCGGGTCTTCGCAGGTGCGCAGCCGGAACACCTTTTGCATCAGCAGAATGGCTTCCTTGACCGCCCAGGCGCTCGGGTAGGGGCCGAAATAATGGTGTTTTTTCTCGACCGCACCGCGGTAATACGCCACCCTTGGAAACTGCTCGCTGCCGCTCTTGCCAAGCGCCGTGATCTTGAGGTAAGGATAACTTTTGTCATCCCGAAACAAAATGTTGTACCTGGGGTTGAGCGTTTTGATCAGGTTGTTTTCCAGCAGCAAGGCCTCGGCCTCGGAGCGCACCACGGTGGTTTCCAGGCGGACAATCTTGCTGACCATGTGGCCAATGCGGGTGCCGCCATGGTTTTTCTGGAAATAGCTCGACACCCGTTTTTTCAGGTTGATGGCCTTGCCGACATAGAGCACATTGCCTTGCGCGTCGAAATAGCGATACACCCCGGGCAAGGCCGGCAGGCTGGCCACATCGCTGAGCAATTGCTCAGGGTAGGCGGCCAGAGGCGCTGCATCATTCATGACAGATGGTGAGGTGCTTGGAGCGTTTTCAGACATAGGGGCGTATTGTGGACAATCTGACCATGGACTGTGAAACACCCACCCCTAACTTGCACTGGGATATTTTTTGCCGGGTCATCGACAACTTTGGCGACCTGGGCGTGGCCTGGCGCCTGGCCTGCAATCTGGCCGAACGTGGCCAGGCGGTACGGCTGTGGGCGGACGATATCTCCGCGCTCGCCTGGATGGCGCCGCAAGGTGCGCCGGGGGTCGAAGTCCGGGCATGGACCGCGCCCATCGACTTGACCGGCGTCACCCCGGGTGACGTGTTGATTGAAGCCTTTGGCTGTGAGATTGATCCTGAATTCATCGCTGAATACGCAAAAAAAGTAAGGAATAAGGCTCAAAAATGCGCCTGGATCAATCTGGAGTACCTGAGCGCCGAAGACTTTGCGGCACGTTGCCACGGCCTGCCCTCACCGGTCATGAGCGGACCCGGTCACGGCTTGCTCAAGTATTTTTTCTACCCCGGTTTCAGCGTCGACACCGGCGGCCTGTTGCGCGAGCCTGATCTCATCAAGCGTCAAACCCAATTTGACCGCCAGGCCTGGCTAACCCGGCAAGGCTTGCATTGGCAGGGCGAGCGCCTGGTGTCGCTGTTTTGTTATGAGCCAGCCGGACTGGGTGATCTGCTGGACAGCTTGGCGAATGATGCCAAGCCGACCTGGTTGCTGGTCACCCATGGTCGTGCCAGTGTGGCAGTTCGTGCTGAGATTTTGAATAAAAAAAGCCTGAATCCATCGTGGAACAAGGGCGAAGCGCTTTCATTTTTTTACCTGCCACAACTCACCCAACAAGACTTTGACCATCTGCTGTGGGCCAGCGACGTGAATTTTGTGCGCGGTGAAGACTCGCTGGTCCGCGCCCTGTGGGCAGGCAAACCCTTTGTTTGGCAGATTTATCCGCAACACGACGGCGCTCATGCGCACAAGCTCAAGGCCTTTCTGGACTCGCTGCAAGCACCCGCCTCGCTGCGCGCGTTTCACTTTAGCTGGAATGGCTTGAAATTGCTTGCGGCGGCGTCAAGGGACGCGCCATTTGCACCGAACGACTGGCAGGTTTGCGCCACCCAGGCCAAAGCACGCCTGCTACAGCAAGGGGACTTGGCCACCCAGCTGCTCAGCTTTATTGCAAAAATCCATTAAAATGACGGGCTTTGCGGCGTGGGCATACGTTAACCGATGCCTTGACCGCCCTCGCCGCCAGGTGCGCGGCCTACTTTCACTCTTTCGTTACGCCTCTTATATGAAAATCGCTCAAGAAATACGCGCCGGCAATGTCATCATGAACGGCAAAGACCCCATGGTCGTCCTGAAAACCGAATACAGCCGCGGCGGCCGCAACTCTGCCACCGTGCGCATGAAACTCAAAAGCCTGATCGCCAACTTCAACACCGAAGTCGTGTTCAAGGCCGATGACAAGCTCGACCAGGTCATCCTGGACAAAAAAGACTGCACCTATTCGTACTTTGCCGACCCCATGTACATCTGCATGGACGAGGAATACAACCAGTACGAAGTCGAAGCCGAAAACATGGGCGACTCGCTCAACTACCTGGATGACGGCATGCCGCTCGAAGTGGTGTTTTACGACGGCAAGGCGATTTCGGTCGAGTTGCCCACCAGCGTGGTGCGTGAAATCACCTGGACCGAGCCAGCCGTCAAGGGCGACACCTCGGGCAAGGTACTCAAGCCCGCCAAACTGGCCACCGGTTTTGAGATCGGCGTGCCGATTTTTGTGGCCCAAGGTGACAAGGTCGAAATCGACACCCGCACCGGCGAATACCGCAAGCGCGTATAAGCGCTGGCCCTGCTGGGGCTTACACAACAAAAAGGTTTCTTCGGAAGCCTTTTTTTGTTTTTTGACAACATGCGTCACGTTTTTGTCAAGACATCCCATCCCAAAACCGGTGTAGGCTACGGCCATGAAGCACGCCCCTGATGAACAAACCACACCCGATACAGAGCAATCCCAAAATTTGACCAGTTCCAAGATCGCGCTGCGCCGGGTTGCCATCGACACGTACCGTGAAAATGTGGCCTATTTGCACCGCGACTGCGCGGTCTATCGAGCCGAAGGTTTTCAGGCCCTGTCCAAAGTGGAAATTCGCGCCAATGGCCAGCACATTCTGGCGACCCTGAACGTGGTTGATGACGCCGCCATCGTGGGCTGCAACGAGTTGGGTTTGTCCGAAGACGCATTTATGCAACTTGGGGTCAATGAAGGCCATGTGGTTTCGCTGTCACAGGCCGAACCGCCCGCGTCCATTGGCGCGCTTTTCCGCAAACTTGCGGGTGAACGCCTGAGCCGTGAAGATTTTCAGAGCATCGTGTCCGACATTGCCGAGCTCCACTACTCGAAAATTGAGCTGACCGCCTTTGTAGTCGCCACCAACCGGGACGAACTCGACCGCGAGGAAGTGTATTTTTTGACCGAGGCGATGGTCGCCAGCGGCAGAAAACTCGACTGGCATGAGCCCCTGGTGGTTGACAAACACTGTATTGGCGGCATCCCGGGCAACCGCACGTCCATGCTGGTGGTGCCGATTGTTGCCGCGCACGGTCTGCTGTGTCCCAAAACATCGTCGCACGCGATCACCTCGCCGGCCGGTACCGCCGATACCATGGAAGTGCTGGCCAATGTGGCCCTGCCGTTTGAGCAATTGGCAGACATCGTGCGTGACCACCGCGCCTGCCTGGCATGGGGTGGCACAGCCAACCTGTCGCCCGCCGACGATGTGCTGATTTCTGTGGAGCGGCCGCTGGCGATCGACTCACCGGGGCAAATGGTGGCTTCGATACTGTCCAAGAAAATCGCCGCCGGATCGACCCACCTGGTGCTTGACATCCCGATTGGCCCGACCGCCAAAGTGCGCTCCATGCCCGAGGCCCAGCGCCTGCGCAGGCTGTTTGAATATGTCGCCAGCCGGATGCATCTGTCGCTCGACGTGGTCATCACCGACGGCCGCCAGCCCGTCGGCCGCGGCATTGGCCCGATGCTGGAAGCCCGCGATGTCATGCAGGTGCTGGAGAATGATCCACAAGCGCCCAACGACTTGCGCCAAAAAGGATTGCGGCTGGCTGGCCGGTTGATTGAATGCCATCCCGATGTCCGGGGCGGCGACGGTTTTGCCATTGCCCGCGATATTCTGGATTCAGGCCGGGCGCTCGCCAAAATGAACGCCATCATTGCAGCCCAGGGGAGCAAGGCATTTGACTACAACAACCCGGCCCTTGGCCTTTTGACATTTGAGGTCTGCGCAGCCAAGGCGGGTGTGGTGACCGATATTGACAATTTTCAGGTGGCGCGCATCGCCCGTCTGGCCGGTGCGCCCAAAGTTGTTGGCGCCGGGATTGATTTGTTTCGCAAACTGGGGGAAGCCGTGAAAGCGGGTGACGTTTTGTACCGGGTTCATGCCAGTTTTCAGAGCGACCTTGGGTTCGCGCGCCAGGCCTGTGCCAAATCAACCGGATACACCATTGGCGAAGCCAGCAACGTGCCCCATGTCTTTGTGGAATTTTGATGAAGTCAAGCCCTTTGACCATGCCCGTCATGACTACCAAGCCCGTGCTGTTGTGCCTTGATGACGAGCTGCGCAGCGCCAAGCGCCTGGCGCAGGCTGCAGATTTGGCTCTCGCCCTGATCGAGATACATCGTTTTCCCGATGGCGAAATCAAACTGCGCCTGCCCAACACGCTGCCTGCGCATGTGGCCATCCTGCGCACCCTGAACGACCCGAATGAAAAATTGCTTGAGCTGCTGCTGCTGGCGCAGACCGCCCGCACGCTGGGTGCGAGGCACCTCACGCTGGTGGCACCGTATCTCGCCTACATGCGCCAGGACATGGCATTTCACCCCGGCGAGGCCATCAGCCAGCGCATCGTCGGCCGCTTTCTGGCGGGGCTGTTTGACGCGGTGATCACCGTCGATCCGCACCTGCACCGGGTGACCAGCCTGCGGCAAGCCGTGCCTGTTCAGCATGCCATCGTGCTCACTGGCGCGCCCCTGCTGTCGGACTGGATTGCCGCGCACAGACAGAAGCCTTTGCTCATCGGACCCGATGAAGAGTCGGCGCAGTGGATTGCCATGGCCGCGGCCCGCCACGGCTTCGACCATGCGGTATGCCGCAAGCTTCGCCATGGCGACCGCTCGGTAGAGGTGGAACTACCCGCCATGACCGTGACGGGTCGTCACGTGGTACTGTTGGACGACGTCGCCAGCACCGGCCATACCGTCGCCCGCGCGGCACATCTGCTGCTGGCTACAGGTGCCGCCTCGGTCGATGTGGCTGTCACCCACGCCCTGTTTTCGGTCGATGCGCTGCAGGTGATGCAGGACGCAGGCATTGGGGAGGTCTGGAGCACCGACTGTATTGCGCACCCCAGCAATGTCGTCAGCATGGCCGACACCATCGCGGGAGCCCTGACGCGACTCCAGACGAGCCTGGCCTAGACGTCAGCCCAGCCGGGCGCGCGGCGCGCCACAATGCGTTGCGCCTTGCCACTGCGCCCCCTGGGAATCGCCTGCCCCAGTTCGCTGACCACATGGATGGGTTGAAGCTCCTGCTCAAGCGCAAAATTTTTCAGCACAGCGCGGCATCGCACCGCAGTCGCCGCCCCTTCAGAACCCTGCAGCGGGAGACGCAGCACCAGGGTGTGGTCGTCGCGCTGGCGCAAATGAAAATCAAACACACCGGCCTGATCTTCCAGCACCGTGGTCAGCGCCAGCGGCAGCAGCGTGACCGGCTGGCCGTATCTGCCCGCCATGACCAGTGCATCATCCCGGCGGCCCTGCACCTCGATCACGGGCAGTGTGGAACCACAATCACAAGGCGCATGGCGCAACAGCACCTGGTCACCCAGGTCGTAGCGAATCAAGGGCTGCACATGATTGACCAGGTTGGTCAGCAAGGTGGAACAAGAAAGCTCTTCGGCGGGCATGGGCCGTCCACGTTCGTCCACAGGCTCCAGAATCACCCAATCCGCATTCACGTGCAGGCGGCGCTGGTCACATTCCCAGGCGATCGACATGAACTCCGAGGCACCGTAGCTGTTGCGCACCTGGCACCCAAGCGTTAGCTCCAGGCGCCGCCGTACGGAAGCGCTCAGGGTTTCACCGCCAGTCCAGACTTCGTTCGGCGCAAAATGCAAATCGCCACGACCCGCCTCATCCGCCAGCACAGCAGCAACCGTTGGGTAGGTGGCAATGACTGTCGGCGCAAATGCATTGAGCTCATTCACCAGTGACCTGGTCGATTGAAGGATCGAAAAGCTCCGCATGCGCGGTGCCAGCCAAGGGTGCAACTCACTCAGTCTTTGCATGCTCACGGCACTGGCGAAGTGGCCGCTGGTGGCGCCAACAAAGGCGATGCGTTCCGCCAGTGCCAGCGGGTCAAGCCAGCGCTGCAGTGGTCGCGGTGCGCTGCGCCGCAGCACCTCGAGCGCGTCATAAACAGCCATCGTCTGCGCGTTTTGAACAAAAATACCCGGTTGATGGCTGGTGCCCGAACTCTCCCACACCAGGTACTTGCCCAGGTAAGCTTCCCCGATGCGCCGGGGATCTGCAGTGAATGCGCGAAGCTCGCTCAATTTGAGCTGCGGGTCCGTCACCCAGTCATTAAACCGGTCCATCAATGCCTGCCTGGAGACCGTTGGCAGGTCACTCAGCGCTGTGATGCCTGGTTTTGTGCCCTGCAGCTGCTCGCGGTAAAAGCGCGAGTCCCGCATCGCCACGCCCAGCAAGCTGGCCAGCCGGGATTGTTGTCGGGCGGCGATGGCCTGGGCTGAACCTCGTGCGCAGGCCAGTACGTCCATCGACACGGCACTGAAACGCAACGGATCAAAAATCGGCGTCATGCAATTCCCCTTTTAACAGCCATCGTAGGTTAGCCCTGATCCCCCTTGTTGAGAAATATCATGCTTGTCCCAACCCTGTCACGCACTTTTTTTCCCACACAATGGCATTCATGAACAACATCGAAAAGATTCCCCAGCGCCTCACCGAACGCCGTCTGGCAGACGCCTGGGCCGAACTGCAAAACCACTCCGAACAAGGCAACCCGTTGGAGGCTGACGCTTACCGCCTGGCCTTTGCCGACCCCGAGTTCCTGCTGCGGCGCGAAACCCGCGGCATCCGCTTTCAACTGGAAATGCTCAAGCCTGATCTGGACCAGGCCGAGCTGGGTGTTGAGAGCACGGTGGTGGTGTTTGGCAGCGCTCGTTTCCCCGCGCCGGAAGACGCACAGAACAGCCTGCGCCAGGCGCAACTCAGCGGCGATGCCAACGCGCTGGCGCTGGCGCAGCGGCAGGTGCGCAACGCCCACTATTACGACCAGGCACGCCTGTTTGCCCGGCTGGTGGCCGGCGACAGCATGCACCGGCGGCCTGAGGAACGCCTGTTCATTGCCACTGGCGGCGGCCCCGGCATCATGGAAGCCGCCAACCGTGGCGCGCATGAAGTGGGCGCCCTGAGTGTCGGCTTGAACATTGCCCTGCCGCATGAGCAAAGACCCAACCCCTATGTCACGCGCAGCCTGAGCTTCAAGTTCCACTACTTTGCGCTGCGCAAGATGCACTTCATGACGCGGGCCAAGGCGCTGGTGGCCTTTCCGGGCGGCTTTGGCACGCTGGACGAACTGTTCGAAGTCATCACCCTGGTGCAGACCCGCAAATCCAAACCGGTGCCGATCGTGCTGTTTGGCAGCGCATACTGGAAGCGCCTGATCAACATTGATGCCATGGTGGAAGAAGGCGTGATCGCCGCCGAAGACCTCAAGCTGTTCCAGTACGTGGATGAGCCAGAAGCCGCCTGGGCTGTGATTCAGCGCTTTTACGGTTTGTGAACCGGTGGGCGCAAGCGCCAGGCCGAACGCGCCCCGGCAGCCACGCTGACACCTACCGTCCAGAACACCAGCGACACGCCCATCACCGCCCCTACGGAACCAAACAGCATGGGCATCAACACGCTGGAGCCATTGATGGCCATCATCCGAAAGCCCAACGCCTCGCCATGCTGCGCCTCGGGGGTGATCTGGTGCAGCGTGCTCATGATCATTGGCTGTACCGAGCCCAGTGAAAGGCCCAGCAACACAGAGCACAGGCCCATCGTCAGTGCGTCAGACATGAACGGGTAAACCGCAAACAGCACCGCAGTGGCCAGCATGGCGGTGGTCACCACCACCCATTCACGCAAATGGGCTGCCAAAAGCGGCAGGGCGACCCGGACCGCCGTGGCGGCCAACGCGAATCCGCCCAAAATCGCGCCAATCTCCGAGGCGCTCAAGCCCCGCTCGTGCCCCAGCACCGGCACCACAAAAGTGTGCACGTCCCAGCATGACGAGAGCAACCAGTTCACCAGCATCAAGCGGCGCATCATGGGCTCGCGCAACAAATCCCAAGCCCGGCCTTTGGTCGCACCCGGTGTCACAGCAACCGCTGGCAACTCCACGGTGCGACGCACCCACAGCCAGGTCATCAAGGGCAAGCAGGCCAGCGCAAAAAATGCCACCCGAAAACCACCGGCATCAATCAACAAGCCTGCGGACAGCGGCCCGACAAAGTTGGACAATGCAGGCCCAATGGAAAGCCAGCTGAACATGCGCTTGAGTTCGGTGTTGTTCTGTGCCGAACGTCCCACGTGGCGTTGCAGGCTGATCGATGCCACCCCGGTGGCACCCCCGGTCATCAAGGCGCTCAGGCACAGGACCGGAAAAACCGGAAACGCAACCGCCAGACCAGCACCTGCACTGGCCGCCAATACGCAAAAACCAACAGGACGTTTAAAACCGTTGCGGTCGGCATAGCGGCCTGCCGGCAAGGCCAGAACCACCTGGGTCAGGGCGAACAAAGACAACAACACCCCCACGGCCAGCGCGCTGTGCCCCTCTCGCAAGGCCATCAAGGGTGCCGCCATGCGCAACCCCGCCATGCAGGCGTGCAAGCTGATGTGCCCTGCGATCAGGCGGGCCAGCGCCACCGAGCCCAGTCGTGCAGCGCCGGTGTTCACGAGTTGGTGGGCCCGTCCGCGCTGTCGAAGTCAATGTCGTGCACGATCAGCGCAGCGCTTTGGGTGTCAGACAGGGCCTCTACATTTTTGAGCGCACGGCCCATGGCCCGGCTACGGGTTTGCGCACCGTCAATGGTCTTGAGCACGGTCTCGGTTTGAGTCTTGACCCTGGCCAGCACGTCACCAAACTTGCCGAATTCGGTCTTGACCGCACCCAGCACTTGCCAGACTTCACTGGAGCGTTTCTCCAGCGCCAGGGTTCTGAAGCCCATTTGCAGCGAGCTCAGCATGGCCAGCAAAGTGGTGGGACCGGCCAGCGTCACACGGCAATCACGCTGCAAGGCTTCCATCAGGCCGGGACGGCGCAACACCTCGGCGTAGAGGCCTTCGGTGGGCAAAAACAGAATGGCAAAGTCGGTGGTGTAAGGCGGCTCCAGGTATTTTTCAGAAATCGATTTGGCCTCCAGGCGAATGCGCTGCTCCAGCCCGCGCGCCGCAGCCTCGGCGGCCAGCCCATCTGCCCGGCCCTGCGCATCCAGCAAACGCTCGTAATCTTCATTGGGAAACTTGGCATCGATCGGTAGCCACAAGGGCGCGCCCGAGTCGGAACGGCCCGGCAGTTTGATGGCAAAGTCCACCACGTTTTTGC
>PHCO01000287.1 GCA_002842265.1 Betaproteobacteria bacterium HGW-Betaproteobacteria-18
CATGGTGTTGGAGCGCGGCTCGAACACCGCCAGTATGCGTTCGCCCGCCTTGAGCGTGCGGCGCAGGCCATCGACCGTGGTGCGAATGGCGGTGGGGTGGTGGGCAAAGTCGTCGTAAACCGTGATGTCGCCGCTGGCGGTTTTGACCGTGCCGCGCAGTTCCATGCGGCGCTTCACGTTCTCGAAGCTGCCCAGTGCCTGCGCTGCCATCTTCGGCGAAACCCCGACATGTTCGGCCGCGGCGATGGCCGCCAGGGCGTTGAGCTGGTTGTGGATGCCGGTCAATGTCCAGGTCACGTGACCGACCGTTTTGCCTTGTTGCAATACGTCAAAGTCGTGCGCCTCGCCCTGCGCCGTAAAATCACTCACCGCTGCACCAAAGCTGCGTACTTCGCTCCAGCAGCCCATGTGCAGCACCCGCGCCAGACTTTCCTCCAGCCCATTGACCACCACCCGGCCGCTGCCGTGTACGCCCTTGCCGGGCACGGTGCGTACCAAATGATGAAATTGCCGTTCGATGGCCGCCAGATCGTCAAAAATGTCGGCGTGATCGAACTCCAGGTTGTTCAGCACGGCAGTGCGCGGCCGGTAATGCACGAACTTGCTGCGCTTGTCAAAAAAGGCGGTGTCGTATTCATCGGCCTCAATGACAAAGGCCTTGCCCTGGCCCAGCCGGGCCGAGACGCCAAAGTTGAGTGGCACACCACCCACCAGAAAGCCGGGTTGCATGCCCGCACACTCCAGTACCCAACTGGTCATGGCGGTGGTGGTGGTTTTGCCGTGGCACATGCCCAGCCAGCCACTGCGGCCCACTGGTATAGGGCAGGCCGGCGTCGAGAATGGCTTCCATCAATGGGAATTTGGGTGCGCCATCGCTCAGCTGCGCTCGGCTGACCACGTTACCTACCACGAACATGTCAGGTTGGAGTGCCAGTTGCTCGGCATCAAAGCCTTCTATCAGTTCAATGCCCAAGGCACGAAGCTGGTCGCTCATGGGCGGGTAAACGCCGGCATCGCAGCCAGTAACTTTGTGGCCCGCTTCGCGTGCCAAGGCGGCAAGTCCTCCCATGAAGGTGCCGCAAATGCCAAGAATGTGAATATGCATGTTGTGATTTTAGGCGGGCATCCTGTCGCGGCAGACGCATTCCCTGTGCGCCATTGGTTACTGTGAATCAGGGCAAAATGCAGCCAATATGATTGACGGCCAACATGAAATTGCAGCACAGGCTGCGCGCTGGGTGGTGGAAGATGGCCTGGAGTACGGCCCGGCCAAACGCCGCGCAGCCAGGCAGATGGGTTTGAGCGGGCGCGGCTCGCTGCCTTCCAATGACGTACTGGAAGAAGCGGTGAGGGATTACATCGCGGTGTTTTGTGCGGACACTCAGCCGCTGGAGTTGCTGGCGCTAAGACGCTTGGCGCTGGTCTGGATGGAACGGTTGAGTGAATTCCGGCCCCATCTTGGGGGTGCCGTCTGGCACGGTACCGCTACTAGTAACTCGGATATCTACCTGCAGTTGTTTTGCGACGATAGCAAATCAGCAGAAATTGCATTGATAGACCAAAATGTGAGCTATGTGCCGCGCACGGTCACGGGTTTTACCGGCGAGTCGGTAGAAGCCTTGAGTGTGCATGCTTTTTGTGCTGAATTGAATCAGGAAATTGGGGTGCATTTGATGATTTATGACTTTGATAATGTGCGTGGTGCGCTGAAGTCTGATGCCAAAGGGCGCTCGCCGCGTGGTGATGCTCGGGCCTTGCGGCGTTTGTTGTCGCAGGAGGCCGTTTGAGCGCGCGCCAGCTATCCCGGCGCGGCTGGTTGGCGGCAGCAGCAAGTCTGGGGTTGGCTGGTGTCGGCGCTGGCCTGGCCTGGCGCACCTCCAGGCGCCAGGCGCAAACGCTGTCAGAGGCGGAGGGCGGCTTTTGGCAACAGCAATTTGCCCAGTTGGACGGTGTCATGCTGGCCGCCAGCGCGTTCAAAGGCAAGCCCTTGTTGCTGAATTTTTGGGCCACCTGGTGCCCGCCATGTGTCGAAGAATTGCCGTTAATTGATAACTTCTTTCTTCAAAACAAAGCCAAAGGCTGGCAAGTGCTGGCTTTGGCGGTGGATCAAGCCGCGCCCGTGACGCGATTTCTGACGCAATCCCCCTTGTCTTTTTCGGTGGCTTTGGCGGGTTTTCCAGGGGTTGAGGTCAGTAAATCGCTTGGAAATTCAAGTGGTGCCTTGCCATTTACCGTGGTATTTGGGTCGTCCGGCCACGTGTTGCACCGTAAAATGGGCAAGCTGACAGCCGATGATTTAGGCGTCTGGGTGAGTTTGCCAGTTTGAATTTCTTTGCAAAGAAAATGTAAAATAAAGCATATTTAGCTTATTTTGATGAGAATTATTGAAACTTAATTCAAATTCAAGTGAATTTCTGTTGACTGTTAATTATTTTCGTTGGAGACCCCATGGACCTCAGAAAACTCAAAACATTGATCGATTTGGTATCGGAATCAAATGTTTCCGAACTTGAAATCACCGAAGCCGAGGGCAAGATCCGCATCGTCAAAGGCGGTGCAGCGATGGTTCAGCACTTCATGCCCATGAGTCAGCCGGTGACCCATGCGCCGCCGGCGGCGCAAGCCGCTGCGACCGAGGCCGCGCCTGTTGCTGCAGTGGTGCCTGTTGAAATGGGTCATACCGTCAAGTCGCCCATGGTCGGCACGTTTTATCGGTCAGCCACTCCAGGTGCCAAGTCTTTTGTGGAAGTCGGCGATGCCATCAAAGAGGGCGAAACCTTGTGCATCATCGAGGCCATGAAAATCCTCAATGAAATCGAGTCGGACAAGACCGGCACGGTGCGACGCATCCTGGCCGACAACGGGCAGGCCGTGGAATACGGTCAGCCTCTGTTCATTATTGAATAAGACCAGGCGCAGTCCATGTTTAAAAAAATTCTGGTTGCCAATCGTGGCGAAATTGCTTTGCGTATCCAGCGCGCCTGCCGTGAATTGGGCGTCAAGGCGGTGATGGTTTATTCGGAAGCTGATCGAGATGCCAAGTACGTCAAACTGGCGGAAGAGGCGGTGTGTATCGGGCCGGCTTCTTCTGCGCTGAGTTATCTCAACATGCCAGCCATTATTTCGGCTGCAGAAGTGACCGATGCCGAGGCGATTCATCCAGGCTATGGTTTTTTGAGTGAGAACGCTGATTTTGCTGAACGCGTAGAGCGCAGTGGCTTCCAGTTCATCGGTCCCACGCCGGAGTCGATCCGCATCATGGGTGACAAGGTGTCGGCCAAGCAGGCCATGATC
>PHCO01000288.1 GCA_002842265.1 Betaproteobacteria bacterium HGW-Betaproteobacteria-18
GCTAACCGCCTGATCCGCCTGGCGGCCTTCCAGAACCCCGAGTTCTACAAGGCCCAGGCGATGCGGATGTCGGTGTGGGACAAGCCGCGCGTCATCGGCTGCGCTGAGAACTACCCGCAGCACATCGCACTGCCTCGCGGCTGCCTGGACGCTGCCCTGTCATTGCTCCGCGACAACGGCATCACCTGCAATCTGAAAGACGAGCGTTTCGCCGGTGCTCCGCTGGACGTGGCCTTCGTCGGCACCCTTCGCATTGACCAAGAGATGGCGGTCTCGGCGATGCAGCAACACGATGCCGGCGTGCTCTGCGCGCCGACCGCATTCGGCAAAACGGTGACGGCCGCTGCGATGATTACGCGGCGGGGAGTGAACACCCTGGTGCTGGTGCATCGCACCGAACTGCTCAAGCAATGGCAGGAGCGCCTGCAGGCCTTTCTTGGCGTCGACAAGGGGGTGGTCGGCACCATCGGCGGCGGCAAGGCCAGGCCTACCGGCAGGATCGATATCGCGGTGATGCAGTCCTTGTCCCGCCAAGGCGAAGTGAACCCTCTGGTGGGGGACTACGGGCAGGTCATCGTCGACGAGTGCCACCACGTCGGTGCGGTGTCCTTCGACGCCATCCTGAAGAGAACCAGAGCGAAATACGTGCTCGGCCTGACCGCGACCCCGATCCGCCGCGACGGTCAGCAGCCGATTATCTTCATGCAGTGCGGGCCGATCCGCCACACGGCTGCCACGCCCGCCGGTGCGCCCCAGGATTTGGAGGTCGCACCACGGTCGCGCTTCGCACGGATCGATCTGCCATCCGAAGCCGGGATTCAGGATGTGTTCCGGCACCTGGCCAACGATCAGGATCGTACCAGCGCGATCGCAGCAGAAATTCGGGGGGCTTTTGCACAGGGCCGCAAGGTTTTGGTATTGACCGAGCGGACCGAGCATCTCGACGCCATTCGCTCTGCGCTGGATGGTCATGAGCCGGGCCCGTTCGTGTTACACGGCCGAATGTCGAAGAAGCAGCGTACTGCCCTCATTGGTCAACTGGATGCCTTGCCGCCCGACGCGCCGCGCATCCTGCTGGCGACGGGAAAGCTGGTCGGCGAGGGTTTCGACCACCCCCCTCTCGATACCCTGGTACTGGCGATGCCCGTTTCCTGGAAGGGAACGCTGCAGCAGTACGCCGGCCGCCTGCACCGGGAGCACGCCTCCAAGACCGGGGTTCGGATCATCGATTTCGTCGATGCCGGCCACCCGGCGTTGCTCCGAATGTGGGACAAGCGCCAGCGCGGGTACCGGGCAATGGGTTACCGGATCGCTGCTGAAGTGGGCGGTTCATGAACCGGTCTCCGCGACATTCCCAAGGCGTTTGCACGGGTCCGAATCGGCTGACCGGGGATACAGTTCTGCGGTCAACCATCCGCCACAAAATGAAGGGCTCGGATGACCTCCGGGCCCTTTTTCTTGCCTGAAATCCCCGCGCCACGCGGGGTTCCGGCCATCGGTGCTGCGGGTGGTCATCCGGCGAAACGCTCGAAATTGGCCGCTTTCTCTGGCTGAGCCGTCTCTATTTTCCGTTTGGCTTGCGACTAGGCGCAGATGGCGGTTCATACAACGCAACAACTTGTGCTCGCCGGTTCGTTGTCAAACCGCCCCCGCTTTGCGTAGCCGGACGGTTTGCCGCTGGCGTTCCGCAGCCAGGCGATTAGCTCGGGACCATCTGCAATTTGCGCCAACCACCGGATTCGTATCGCTGCATTTGCGTCTGCTCAAAGCGCCACAGGTGCAACCATCCGTTATCCAGCAACTGCTGTACTACGGCGTGCTTCTGAATCACGCGCTCGATTGCCTGTTGCGGCGCGTCGATGATCACCGTCAGCCGCAGCGGCTCATGCACCCAGCGCTCACCATCGTGCAGCGACTGGCGCGACAGGCCGATGCGCAGATCGCCACCATTGCCTTCGAACACACCGATGTTACCGCCGACTACGTTGTGCAGTACCTTGTTGCCGCTGCCCAAGCGCGAGGGGTCGCAGGTCGATGCGTGGTATTGCCAGTTGATCCAGTGCGCGACCAGCATCGGCGCGGTCATCAATAGTTCCAGCACGCTACCATCGGCGTCCTGGCCGGCGTCGTAATCGTGTGCGAAGCATCGGCCATCGAGCACTACGCCGCGGCTGCGCGCGCGCGGTGCAATCAGGAACGCGGCATTGCCGGCAAGCCCCCATTCGGGCCGGGTTTGTGCGCCGTCGTTGGCACGCCGGCGAAACTGCGCCAGCAAATCGCGGTGAGCAGCGCGCGGGTTCAGGCCCAGACCGGAGGCTCGCTCGCGACGCACCTGATCGCCGGCCTGGGCAAACACCGCGTGCAATTGTTGCCAGCGCGCCTGCGCTTCGGGGGGCAGCAGATCCAGGTCAAACCCCTCGATCTCGTCGGTAGTGGTGTTGTGCAATGCGGCCACAAACCACGTTTCGTGCGCAATGGCGATGCCTCGCGAGCGCAGGCCACTGCGGAGTTCAGGGTCGTTGAGCAATTGTGCCAGGCTGCGCG
>PHCO01000289.1 GCA_002842265.1 Betaproteobacteria bacterium HGW-Betaproteobacteria-18
CGAAGAGGGCGAACTTTGCGTCAAGGGACCGCAGGTGATGCGCGGCTACTGGAACATGCCCGAAGAAACCGCCCTGGTTTTTTCTGCGGACGGCTGGCTCTCCACCGGTGATATTTGCCTGATGGACGAGACCGGCAGCATCCGTTTTATCGACCGCCACAAGGATGTGATCGTGGTGTCGGGCTTCAAGGTCTGGCCCAACGAGGTCGAGGAGGTGATGATGATGCTGTCCGGCGTCAAGGAGGCGGGGGTGGTGGGCGTACTCGATGAAAAAAGCGGCGAGGCGGTCAAGGTCTATCTGGTGAAGAAGGACCCGGCTCTTTCCGCCGAAGCGGTGATCGCCCATTGCAAGGCGAACCTGGCCGGGTACAAGATTCCGAAACAGGTGGAGTTTCGCGATTCGCTGCCAAAGTCTCCCATCGGCAAGATTCTGCGCAGGAAGCTGAAGGAGGAGCAAGCACCATCTGCGGAGGGAGCATGAGCGCTTTGCGTGCCATGCGTCCGGGAGCGAAGGTGTTCGGCCTGTTATTGACGGCGGCAATGCTGGCCGTTTTCACCCTGATGTTGCCGTCCATTCAGCAGCCTTTGGCATATCACAGGTTTGCCGATCAGCGAACGTTCCTGGGGCTGCCCAATTTTTTTGATACTGTTTCCAATACGCTGTTTGTGCTGGCTGGTGTGGCCGGCCTGTTTTTTTTACGGGGTTCGTCCGCGCGTCATGTCTTTATCGAGCCGCGCGAATCGCTTCCCTATAGCCTTTTTTTTGTCGCAATCATTCTGGTCGGTTTCGCTTCGGGCGTGTATCACCTGGCCCCGGACAACGAACGGTTGGCCTGGGACAGGGCGGCGATTGCTCTGGCGCTCATGGCCTGGTTTTCAGCGATCCTGTGCGAACGGGCGGGTCTCGTCGTCGGTCTGCGTATTTTGCCGCTGCTCGTCGTTGCCGGACTGGGCAGCGTCGTTTATTGGGGAGCAAGCGAGGCCCGCGGCGCCGGCGATCTGCGCTTTTACGGACTGATGCAATGTCTGCCGATGCTGTTGATTCCTCTGCTGCTTATCCTGTATCCTTCGCGCTACAGCAACGATCGTGATATTGTGATCGTCATCGGACTGTATGTACTGGCATTGCTGTTCGATGTGAGCGACCGCCTGATTTTCAGCCTGACTGGCGGTCTGGTCAGCGGTCACACGGCCAAGCATCTGGTTGCGGCCCTGGCGGCATATTGGATCATGCGCCACTTGAAGCATCGAAGAATTGTATGAGGCCGGGATGAGGTATTCCCAGAAAATGCTGCATGGTGATGTCCGCTTCCGCGAACTCTGGGGATGGGCGATGTACGATTTTGCCAATTCCGGGTACACCACCGTGGTTATCACCGCGGTGTTCAATGCCTATTTTGTTGCGGTGGTGGCACGGGATGCGCTCTGGGCCACCTTCGCCTGGACGGCGGCGCTGTCCTTTTCCTATCTTCTGGTGGTGCTCAGCGCTCCGGTTGTCGGCGCTTATGCCGATCTGCATGGCGCCAAGAAAAAACTCCTGGCGGTAAGCACCGCAGGTTGTGTGCTGTTTACGGCATTGCTGTATTTTGCCCAGCCGGAAACACTGTGGTTCGCCATTGGGTGTCTGATCGTCTCCAATTTCTTTTTCGGCACCGGGGAGAATCTGATTGCCGCCTTTTTGCCGGAGATATCAAAAGTGCGCGCCATGGGCAGGGTCTCCGGCTGGGGATGGGGCCTGGGGTATCTCGGCGGCCTGGTCACCCTCGGCCTCTGTTTGCTGTATGTCGCCTGGGCCGAAGCGCAGGGACGGGAAGCGGCCCAGTTCGTGCCGGTCACCATGTTGATCACCGCAGGAATCTTTGCCTTGGCCAGCCTGCCCATGTTCCTGCTGCTCCGGGAGCGGGCGGTTCCCCTGATCGGCAAAGAGGCGCGGATGCGGTCGGCATGGCTGGAGGTTTGGCAAGCCGCGTCCAGACTCGGGCAATTTCCCGACCTGTATCGCTTTCTTTTGTGCAGCCTGTTTTATCAGGCGGGCATTATGGCGGTGATCACCCTGACCGCCATCTATGCCGATCAGGCGCTGCAATTCACCACCCGGCAGATTCTGCTGCTGGTGCTGGTGGTCAATGTCACCGCGGCTGTCGGCGCTTTGTTGTGCGGCCATCTGCAGGATCGGATAGGCCATGTGCCTGCCATCGCTTTGACGCTGGCGGGTTGGATCGTGGCCATCGTGCTCGCGTGGGCAGCGCACACGCCGGAACTGTTCTGGCTGGCGGCAAACGTCGCAGGCTTGTGCCTGGGCGCGGCGCAGTCTGCCGGACGGGCGCTGGTGGGGGTGTTGACCCCGCCTTCCCATCTGGCGGAATTTTTCGGATTCTGGGGGCTGGCGGTAAAGCTCGCCTCCATCGCCGGGCCGCTGACCTATGGTGTCACCACCTGGTTCACCGCCGGAAATCATCGGTTGGCGCTGCTTCTTGTCGGCAGTTATTTTGTTGTCGGGCTGATCCTGCTTTCCGGTGTGCGGGTGGTGC
>PHCO01000028.1 GCA_002842265.1 Betaproteobacteria bacterium HGW-Betaproteobacteria-18
CTGTTTGCCGCCAACCAGGCGGCCATGCGCTGGCCCGCCGTTCTTAAAAACATCGTCTTTCTGGGCACACCGCACCACGGCTCGCCGCTGGAGCGCGCGGGCAACTGGATCGATGTGATTTTGGGCAGCACACCCTACAGCCGCCCGTTTGCCAAGCTGGGCCAACTGCGCAGCGCGGGCATCACCGACCTGCGTTATGGCCTGGTGCTCGACGCCGATTGGCAGGGGCATGACCGGTTTCGCCGCAAGCCCGACAGCCGCGTTCCCCTGCCACTGCCCGCGGGCGTGACCTGTTTTACCGTGGCAGCGACCACCGCAGCCAAACGCAGCCCGGTGGCGGACCGGCTGGTGGGCGACGGCCTGGTGCCGCTGCACAGCGCGCTGGGCCAGCACGACGAGCCGCAACGTTGCCTGAACTTCGCCCCCGATCACCAGTGCATTGCCTACCGCACCAGCCACCTGGCCCTGCTCAACAGCCCGGCAGTGGCGACCCAAGTGCTGGCATGGCTGACACCCTGTAGCCCGGATGCCAATACGGGATGACTTTTTAATTGACGCAACGCAGCTCCCCACGCGCGCAATGCGCGCTCTCCCGGATTGCGCTTCGCTTCATCCGGACTACGGGGACAAATTTGCCAGCAACCTCTTGAAACGGATCGATCTGCCCGCATTTACCATCGCTGACTGGTGGTGCAGGCTCGACCTGCACCGAACCCTATTTTTTTCATCCCTGACGCACTCCCATGACCAAACAAACCCTTTCCTTCCAGGCCGAAGTTGCACAACTGCTGCACCTCGTGACCCATTCGCTGTATTCCAACAAAGAAATTTTCCTGCGCGAGCTGATCTCCAACGCGTCGGATGCCTGCGACAAGCTGCGCTTTGAAGCCATCAACGACGGCGGTCTGTACGAGAACGACACCGAGCTCAAGGTCAAGGTCACGTTCGACAAAGACGCCAAAACGCTCACCATCACCGACAACGGCATCGGCATGAGCACACAGGAAGCCATTGACCACCTCGGCACCATTGCCAAGAGCGGCACCAAGGATTTCGTCAGCAAGCTCTCCGGCGACCAGAAGGCCGACTCGCAACTGATCGGCCAGTTTGGCGTGGGTTTTTACTCGGGCTTTATCGTGGCCGACAAGATCACGGTGGAGTCGCGCCGCGCCGGCATGAAGTTTGATGAAGGCGTGCGCTGGATCAGCGGCGGTGCCGGTGACTTCGAGGTGGAAAACATCACCCGCCCGGAGCGCGGCACCAGCGTCATCCTGCACCTGAACGACGACGCCATGGACTACGCCAGCGCCTGGAAAGTCAAGGGCATCATCAACAAATACTCGGACCACATCAGCCTGCCCATCCTGATGGAAAAAGAAGAGTGGAAAGACGGCGAACTGATCAACCCCAGCGACGAGCAGGGTGGCCGCCAGCCCGGTGGCATGGTCAAGACCGGCGAGTGGGAGACCGTCAACAAGGCCAACGCCATCTGGGCACGCGCCAAGAAGGACATCAGCGCCGACGAGTACAACGAGTTCTACAAACAGATCAGCCACGACTTCGAAGCGCCGCTGGCCTACACCCACAACCGCGTGGAAGGCAGCACCGAATACACCCAGTTGCTCTACATTCCTGGCAAGGCACCGTTTGATTTGTACAACCGCGAAAAATCGGTCGGCGTCAAGCTCTATGTGAAGCGTGTCTTCATCATGGACGACGCCGAGGCGCTGTTGCCCACCTACCTGCGCTTTGTCAAGGGCGTGGTCGATTCTGCCGACTTGCCGCTCAACGTGAGCCGTGAGCTGCTGCAGGAAAGCCGCGACGTGAAAGCCATCCGTGAAGGCTGCACCAAACGCGTGCTGAGCATGCTCGAAGACCTGGCCAAGCATGACAAATTGCCAGAAACTACTGCGTCTGCCGAAGGAGTCACAGACGTAGTTTCAGCAGAAGACAAGGCCGAAGCTGCCGCCAACGCGGGCAAGTACACCAGCTTCTACAACGAATTCGGTGCCGTGCTCAAGGAAGGCCTGGGCGAGGACTACGCCAACAAGGAGCGCCTGGCCAAACTGCTGCGCTTTGCCTCCAGCACCACGGACACGGTCAGCGTGAGCTTTGCCGACTACAAGGCGCGCATGAAAGAAGGCCAGGAAGCCATCTACTACATCACCGCCGACAACGCAGCCGCCGCCAAGAACAGCCCGCAGCTTGAAGTGTTCAAGAAAAAAGGCATTGAAGTGCTGTTGATGACCGACCGCGTCGATGAGTGGGCGCTGAACTACCTGCAGGACTTCGACGGCACGCCGCTGCAAAGCGTCGCCAAAGGCGCGGTCGATCTGGGCAAGCTGCAGGACGAGGCCGAGAAAAAAGCCGCCGAGGAAGCCGCCGAAGCCTTCAAACCCTTGCTGGCCAAGCTGAAAGAAGCACTGAAAGACAAGGCCGAGGACGTGCGCGTGACCACCCGGCTGGTGGATTCGCCCGCCTGCCTGGTGGTGCAGGACAACGGCATGAGCACGCAACTGGCGCGCATGCTCAAGCAGGCCGGTCAGGCCGCCCCGGATGTGAAACCGGTGCTGGAAGTCAACTTTGAGCACCCGCTGGTGAAAAAGCTCGACGGCTCGGTGCACTTCAACGACCTGGCGCACATTTTGTTTGACCAGGCCCTGCTGGCCGAAGGCGGCCTGCCGGCTGACCCGGCGGCCTATGTCAAGCGGGTGAATGCGCTGCTGGTTTGATCAGGCGGAACTTCTTGTCGGGGTGCTCCGCAAAAGGGCATCCTGGGTTCGCTTGAAGATGAAGAACATGGCCAGGTAGAGCAGCGCCAGGGGGCCGATCACGACGATGACGAGATACCATTCCCGCCGGTCGATTTCGGTCAGCACCCCGGTGGCATCGCCATAGATTTCAAAGACACCGGTGACCTTGCCGGTGGTTCTGGAATAGTGCGGCACATAGCTCTCGACCAGATCGCGCGTATGCACCTCGCATTCCAGGTAACTGATCTGATCACGATGGATCAGGTTGGCACTGCTGAATCCGAGCAAACCTGCCACGACGCCGGGGCTGCTCTTCTTGTCCTCGCCGATCTGATTGAGGTCGGTGGAATAAATCGTCATCCCCTTCAAGTCATAGGCCTTGATCTTGCAGACACGCGTGCCTTTGAGCAGGGCGTTTATTTTTCGTTCTATCGCGGGAAGTTCCGGTGCGGCTCTGATCTCCTCAATCGATTTGCCCTGCGTCGCCTGAATCCAGGGCCCGAAAATGTCATCCCAGGTCTCGTTGCCAATGAGTTGTGCCAGTTTGATGTGTTCGATTTCGGCGACTTTGATCAGGCCGTCAACTGCCAGTGTGCGGAACAAATAGACCATCAAAAATCCGACAGCCACGAATGCGAACAAGCTGGCGATGGCAACAAGATGCAGCGAGCCAAAACTCCTGCGCTTCGCGCCCCCTGCGTTTTTAACCCCCAGTGGCACCAGACTTTTCACGCCGAACATTCCTTCACATTGATACAGCTACGGACAAGAAATACTGATTCCGAGCAATGCCATTTTGACTTCGGCGATTGACGTATGAACACGTATTAGTCAACAAAAACAAGCCCTTTGTCATAATGATTGCCCAGACCTGTCTGTCATCACTTGAGTTTTATCAATCATCTGGCCGTCTTTGACGCACTTTACGCAATCTTGAACCTATGAAAACCATGCTTTCCAACGTCCTGCTGGCTGCCGCCCTGACTTTTGCCACCGCCTCTCATGCGGCAGATGCCGCCCTGGAGGCTGCCGCCAAAGAGCCCGGCGCCGTCGTCACCGCCAGCGGTCTGGTGTACCTGTCCATGAAAGACGGCACGGGCGACAGTCCCAAGGCCAGCGACACGGTCAAGGTGAATTACCGTGGCACCTTCCCTGATGGCCGGGAGTTTGACAGCTCCTACAAGCGCAACCAGGCCATTGAGTTCCCGCTGCGCAATGTCATCCCCTGTTGGACCGAAGGCGTGCAACGCATGAAGGTCGGCGGCAAGGCCAAGCTGACCTGCCCCTCTGCCCTCGCTTACGGCCCACGCGGCGCAGGAAGTGACATTCCACCCAACGCCACGCTGCTGTTCGAAGTGGAACTGCTGGGGATCAACGGCAAGTAGCCCGGATGCCAATCCGGGATTGGCTTGCTGGGGCCTGCCGTTCCCGGATTGCGCTGCGCTTCATCCGGCTACGCGTCCACTTTCAGGCTTGAAATCTGCGCACTCAGCCCTATTTACGACAGTGAAGCTTCGCAGCCACGGGGGCTGCGGGCCATTCACCCAAACCACTGTTGAAGAAGGAGAATCTCATGAATGCACTGATGACGCGCGGCGGTCTGTTTGACGAATTTTTCCGCGATGTGGCTCCCGGCTTTTACATCAAACCCCTGCACGGTGACAGCTTGCCGAACCCGTCGCAAATCAAGGTGGACGTGAAGGAAAATGGCGATGCCTACACCGTCCAGGCTGAAATTCCGGGCGTGCCCAAGGAAGACATCCAGGTGGCGGTGGATGGCAATGTGGTGACCTTGCGCGCCGAGGTCAAGCAGCAGGACAGCACCAGTCAGGACGAAAAAGTATTGCGCAGTGAGCGCTATTACGGTGCCGTGTCGCGCAGCTTCCAGTTGGCCTCGGACATTGACCAGGCCCAGGCCAAGGCCAGATACGACAACGGCGTGCTGACGCTCACGCTGCCCAAGAAACAGGCCATGAGCGGCGCGCAACGCCTGACCATCGAGTAAACCGTGGCCCGGATTGCGCTTTGCTTCATCCGGGCTACTTGAAAATCTTGCCCGGGTTCATGAGGTTGTCGGGGTCCAGCGCCTGTTTGATGGCGCGCATCATGGCGATGGCCCCGGCGCCTGCCTCCTGCACCAGAAAGTCCATCTTGTGCAGGCCCACGCCGTGTTCGCCGGTGCAGGTGCCGCCCAGTTTGAGCGCGCGCTGCACCAGCTGGGTGTTGAGCTGCTCGGCGGTGGCACGCTCCTCTGCCGAATCGGGGTCGATCAAATAACCCATGTGAAAGTTGCCGTCGCCGACGTGGCCAACCAGAAAATACGTCAAACCGCTGGCCTGGGCCTCGGTCACCGAATCCAGCAGCGCGTCGGCCAATTTTGAGATCGGCACGCAGGTGTCGGTGGTGATGGCCTTGCAGCCCGGGCGTGACTGGATGCCGGCAAAGTAGGCGTTGTGCCGCGCCGTCCAGAGCCTGGTGCGCGCCTCGGGCGTGCTGGCCCACTCAAAGGTCTGGCCGCCAAAGTCGCTGGCAATGGTTTGCACCGTCTCGACCTGCTCCTGCACGCCGGCGGGCGAGCCGTGGAATTCCATCAGCAACATCGCGCCCTCGCGCAGGCTCAGGTGCGAGTGCTGGTTGACCATGCGGATGGTGTTGGCGTCGAGCAACTCGCACCGCGCAATCGGCACGCCCATCTGGATGACCTGGATGGTGGCGTTGACCGCGTCCGCCAGGCTGTCAAAGGAACAGGTGGCGGCCATCACCGCTTCGGGCAGCGGGTAGAGCTTGACCGTGACTTCGGTGATGACGCCCAGCGTGCCCTCGGAGCCCACCATGAGCCGGGTCAGGTCGTAGCCGGCGCTCGACTTTTTGGCCCGCGTGCCGGTGCGGATCACTTCGCCCTGCGCCGTGACCACTTCGAGCGCCAGCACGTTTTCACGCATGGTGCCGTAGCGCACCGCGTTGGTGCCGCTGGCGCGCGTCGCCGCCATGCCGCCCAAAGTGGCATCAGCACCCGGATCCACCGGAAAAAACAGACCGGTGGATTTGACGGCCTCGTTGAGCTGTTTGCGTGTCACGCCCGCTTGCACCGTCACCGTCAAATCTTCGGCATTGATGGCCAGCACCTGCTCCATGCGGCTCACATCCAGGCTGATGCCGCCCTGCACCGCCAGCAAATGGCCTTCCAGTGACGAGCCCACGCCGAAAGGAATGACCGGCACCTTGTACTGCGCCGCCAGCTTGACGGAGTCACTCACGTCCTGCGTGCTTTGGGCAAACACCACGGCGGCGGGCGGTGGCACGCTGAAGGCCGATTCATCGCGGCCATGCTGTTCGCGCACCACCTGGGCGGCAGAATACTGGCTGCCAAAGCGCGCGGCCAGGGCTTGCAGCAGCGCAGCAGGCGCGGGGTGGCTATGGATTTCCGGGTGCAATTGGGGGCTTGGGGCGTTCACGATAGGTCTCCGTCATAATCGTTCATTATGCGCAATTGGCGCTGCCACCCGTGCACCGGGAATACATCTTTTCCTTTTTATTTGAGCAAACACCCCATGGGCAACCGACTGACACAAATCGCCACCCGCACCGGTGACAACGGCACCACCGGCCTGGGCGACAACACCCGGGTCTCCAAAAACAGCCTGCGCGTGCACGCCATGGGTGATGTCGATGAGCTTAACTCCAACATCGGTGTGCTGCTGTGCGAAGCCATGCCGGACGATGTGCGCATACTGCTGGTCGAAATCCAGCACCAGTTGTTCAACCTGGGCGGCGAGTTGTCCATTCCAGGTTTTGAGTTGCTAAAAGCCGAGGCCGTGCTGGCCCTTGACAACGCGCTGGCGCAGTACAACGAAGCGCTGCCACGGCTGCAGGAGTTCATCTTGCCGGCCGGCACCCGCGCCGCCGCGCTGGCGCATGTGTGCCGCACGGTGGCACGCCGGGCCGAACGCGCGGTGGTGGCGCTGGACGGTCAGGAAGCCCTGAAAGAAACGCCACGGCATTACCTCAACCGCTTGTCCGATTTGATGTTTGTGCTGGCCCGCGTGCTCAACCGTTACCGCACCGACGGCAGCGCGGGCGATGACGTGTACTGGAAGAGCGAACGGATTTTGCAGGGGACCTAGGCCGCTCTCCAACGAGCGCTGCCGTCTGCTACGACCCCCTGTGGGGCAGACTTCAGTCTGCCACGGTCGACTGAAGTCTGCCCCACAAAAGGACTCAGCTCACATCAAAGCTTTTCGGTTTCGCCGGATTTGGGTTGCCACTTCATCAGGTGTTTTTCCACCTTTCCCACCAAACTGTCGAGCACCAGGGCAAAGGCCGTCAGCACCACAATGCCGGCCATCACGGTGTTGATGTCAAAGCTGCCCTCGGCCTGCAAAATCAGATAGCCCACACCCTGGCTTGAGCCCAGATACTCACCCACCACGGCCCCCACAAAAGCCAGACCAACGCTGGTGTGCAGCGAACTGAAGACCCAACTGGTGGCGCTGGGAAGGTACACATGGCGCAACAGTTGGCGCCGGTCAGCACCCAGCATGCGGGCATTGGCCAGCACCACCGGACTCACTTCCTTGACGCCCTGATAGACGTTGAAAAACACAATAAAAAACACCAGCGTCACGCCCAGTGCCACTTTGGAGCCCATGCCCAGCCCAAACCAGACCGAGAAAATCGGCGCCAGAATGATGCGCGGCATGGCGTTCATGGCCTTGATGTAGGGCTCCAGAATGCTTGATGCCATCGGCGCCAGCGCCAGCCACAGGCCGCCGCCCAGACCCAGAGCGGCACCCACGGCAAAAGCCATCAGGGTCTCGGCCAGCGTCACCGCCAGGTGCTGGTAAATGTCGGCATCCGTCACAAACCAGGCCCAGATGCGCGCAAACATCTTGAGTGGTTCGCCAAAGAAAAAAGCGGCCTGACTGTCGTTGTCAAACATCATCGGCGGGATCAGGCCAGGTACCGTCATCACATGCCAAAAGGCAAACAGCAACAACAACAGACCCACTTGCCAAAGCCACAAATTGCCAGCGCGGGGTTTAACTAATTTCCACATCGGTTCATGCCGTTTTTAACTGTTGTTGGTAGCCCTTGAGCACTTCGGAACGCAGCACCGCCCAAATGGCTTTGTGCAACTCCAGAAAGCGCGGCGTGGCCTTGATCTCGGCCACATCGCGCGGGCGCTCGATGTCAATGGTGAAATCGCCCATCGGGTGACTGCCGGGACCGGCGCTCATCACCACCACGCGGTCGCTCATGGCAATGGCTTCGTCGAGGTCGTGGGTGATGAACAGCACCGCCTTTTTTTTCGCCTGCCAAATCTCAAGCAACTCGTTTTCCATGAGCTGGCGGGTCTGGATGTCGAGCGCCGAGAACGGTTCGTCCATCAAGATGATGTCGGGATCCAGCACCAGGGTTTGCGCCAGGCTGACCCGCTTGCGCATGCCACCGCTCATCTGGTGCGGGTAGCGGTCGCCAAAACCGCCCAAACCGACGCGGCGCAGCCATTCACTGGCCCGTTCTGCCGCCTGTGCGTCAGGCACGCCGTGAAACTGCAGTCCGGCCGACACGTTGGCCAGCGCGGTGCGCCAGGGCATCAGACTGTCGGCCTGGAACATGTAGCCGGCGCGTTTGTTGAGGCCGGCCAGCGGCTGGTCAAACACCGTCACCGAGCCGGTGCTTGGGCTGAGCAAGCCAGCACCCACGTTGAGCAGCGTGCTTTTGCCGCAGCCGGTGGGCCCGACCACGCTGACAAATTCGCCCGCAGCCACCGTCAGGTCCACATTCTGGACTGCGGTGTAGCGCTGGCCGGGATTGTCTTTGCTGACGAAGGTGCAGGTCACATCCTGCAGTGCCAATGCAGCCGTCATGTCAGCCTTTGGGGTATTTGGCGTTGGCCTTTTTGACAAAGTCGTTGGTATAGACCGCCATCAGATCGAGCTTGGCTGCTGCAATTTTGTCATCCACACTGGCCAGCGCGTTGAAGGCCGTTTGCGGGCCTTTTTCCGGGATCATGCCGTTGGGTGACAAGGCGCCCTTGGCGGCCAGGAAGGCATCAATATAAACAGCGCGGTCGCCCAGCAAAAAGCCCTCGGGCACGGTCTTGATGATGTCGGCCGCACCGGCCGTTTGAATCCACTTGAGCGCGCGCACCATGGCATTGGTCAGCGCTTGCACGGTGGCCGGGTTCTTGTCGATAAAGGCTTGCGGCGCGTACAGGCAACCGGCCGGCATGGGGCCGCCAAACACTTTGTCCGACTCAGCCACATTGCGGGTGTCCGACACGATTTTGAGGTCGCCCGAGCGCTGCAGCAGCGTGATGACGGGGTCGAGGTTGCTCATGGCATCGATCTGGCCCGAGCGCATGGCGGCCACCGCGCCGTTGCCGGTACCGACACCAATGATGCTGACATCGCCGGGCTTCAGGCCCGCTTTGGCGAGCACAAAGTTAACCATCACATTGGTCGAGCTGCCGGGCGCCGAGACCCCAATTTTTTTGCCCTTGAGGTCGGCCACCGTTTTGAAATTGGGCATGGTCTTGGGGTTGATGCCCAGCACAATTTGCGGCGCTGCGCCTTGCAGTACAAAAGCGCGCATCCGCTGCCCTTTGAACTGCATGTTGATGGTGTGTTCGAACGCACCCGAGACCACATCGGCACTGCCACCCACCACCGCTTGCAGGGCTTTGGAGCCACCGGCAAAGTCAACAATGGTCACGTCCAGCCCTTCGGCCTTGAAGTAGCCCAACTGCTCGGCAATGGTCAGCGGCAGGTAATACAGCAGGTTTTTGCCGCCCACGGCCAGGGTGACCTTGGGTTTTTCAAGCGCTTGTGCCAGCGCCCAGTGGGGCAAGGTGGCCGCGGCCAGGCCGCCGGCAATCAGGTGTCTTCTTTGCATGAGATTTGTCTCCAGTTAAATAACAGCAGGGCCTCTGAATGAGCCCTGTCAGCGTCGAATCATAGCGCGTGATGCTGCGCGGCAGGAGGCCGCGTCTTGAGCCAGACAATGGCCGCGCCCGTCAGGGCCACCGGGATCAGCGAACCCGCGTTGAGCAACTGCCAGCCCTGGGTGGTGACCAGTACGCCCGAGGCAAACGAGCTCAGCGCGGTGGTGGCAAAAACAAAGAAGTTCAGCGCGCCCTGGGCCCGGTCTTTCTCGGCCGGCGTGTAGGTTTGCAGCGACAGGGTGGTACTGCCGGTGAACAAAAAGTTCCATCCCACACCCAGCAAAAACAAGGCTATCAAAAACTGCTGCAGGTCCACGCCGGACAGGGCAATGACGATGCAAATCGCATTGAGCAGCACGCCAATGCCCATGATCGGCAGCACACCAAAACGCTTGATCAGGTGGCCGGTAAAAAACCCCGGTGCAAACATGCCGATCACATGCCATTCCAGCACCAGCGCCACATCAGAGAACGGCAGGCTGCACTGCTGCATGGCCAGCGGCGTGGCGGCCATCAGCAGGTTCATCACGCCAAAGCCAAGAGCACCGCAGGCGGCGGCCACCATGAAAGTCGGCTGGCGCATGATCTCGCGCAGCGGGCGGCCCTCGTCATGGTGTTTTTTGACCGCTGCGGCCGGGAAAATGATAAAGGCCAGCACGCCCATCGACAGCAGCGCGACGCCGGCCAGCGCCAGGTAGGCGCCCATGAAGGGTACGGCCGTGAGGGTGCGCGTTTGCGCCGCCAGATTCGGTCCGGCGACGGCACCGATGAGGCCACCGGCCATCACCATTGACACCGCCTTTTCCTTCCAGGCCGGGGCGGCCAGTTCGGCGGCGGCAAAGCGGTACAGGTTGGCATTGGCGTTGTAATACCCGGCAATCACCGTGGCCGCGCACAGCAGCCAGAAGTTCTGGCTCCAGGCGGCATAGGCGCACAGCAGCGCGCTCAAGCAGGCCACCACCAGCCCCATTTGAAACGCGGTCTTGCGGCCAAAGCGGTGCTGGCTTTTGGCCACCAGCCCGGTCGAAAACGCGCCACCCACCACGTAGCCCATCACCGGCAGCGTCGCCATCCAGCCCAGCGGCGCCAGGCTGAAGCCGACCAGGCCGTTGATGGCGATGAAGGTGACGTTGTTGGTCAGGAAAAGGCCTTGGCAAATGGCCAGTAGCCAGAGGTGTCGGTTCATGGGAGGGCAGGAAATATAAGGAGCAGGTGATTGTCGCTATTTCTGATTTTTTGTGAATTGCTTGACTTGCATCATTTACACAGACCGCAAGCATGGTTACCCTCGGCGGCTTGACTTTGCCTGCGCCATGCCAGGCGCTTTTTTCAAACCTTATGAATACTGTTGCTGATTCCCCTCTTAAAACGCCAGTTGCAGCGGTCGCGCCCATGGAACTGGTGTGCCCGGCCGGCAGTCTGCCGGCACTCAAGGCCGCGGTAGATCACGGCGCCGATTGTGTCTATCTGGGCTTTCGCGATGCCACCAATGCGCGCAATTTTGCCGGCCTGAACTTTGACGAGGCCGCCATCGAGGCCGGCATTCGCTACGCCCATGACCGTGGCCGCAAGGTGTTTGTGGCGCTCAACACCTATCCGCAGGCGGCCAAGGCCGAGCTGTGGCAGCGCGCGGTTGACCGCGCTGCCCACAGCGGCGTCGATGCCGTCATATTGGCCGACCCCGGCATGATGGCCTATGCCGTCAAACACCAGCCGCAACTGCGCCTGCACCTGTCGGTGCAGGGTTCGGCCACCAACTACGAGGCGCTGGACTTTTATTACCAGCACTTTGGCATTGCCCGCGCCGTGCTGCCGCGCGTGCTCTCCCTCACCCAGGTGGCGCAGGTGATCGACAAGACCCCGGTTGAGATCGAGGTGTTCGGCTTTGGCAGCCTGTGCGTGATGGTGGAGGGGCGCTGCGCGCTGTCGAGCTACGCCACCGGCGAGGCCCCCAACACCAATGGCGTCTGCTCACCCCCGAAGGCAGTGCGCTGGGTCGAGACCCCGCAGGGTCGCGAGTCGCGCCTGAACGGCGTGCTGATCGACCGCTACGCGCCCGGCGAAAACGCCGGCTACCCGACGCTGTGCAAGGGCCGGTTCGACGTCGGTGACGAAAAGAATTACTACGCCATTGAAGAGCCTACCAGCCTCAACACCCTGTCGCTGTTGCCCGAGCTCATGAAGATCGGCGTGCGCGCCATCAAGATCGAAGGTCGCCAGCGCAGTCCGGCTTATGTGGCGCAGGTCACCAAAGTCTGGCGCGCCGCCATCGACAGCTGTCGCGCCAATCCGCACCACTACAGCGCCAAACCCGCCTGGTTCAGCGACCTCGACAAGGTCGCCGAGGGCCAGCAGCATACGCTGGGCGCGTACCACAGGCCATGGAAATAAACATGAAACTGTCTTTGGGCCCCATCCAGTACTACTGGCCGCGCGACGAGGTGCTGGCATTTTATGAGGCTGTGGCGCAGTCGCCGGTGGATATCGTTTACCTGGGCGAAGCCGTGTGTTCGCGCCGCCATGAGGTTCGCTTGTCTGACTGGCTCGACATTGCCGCCGTTTTGCGTGATGCCGGCAAGGAGGCGATCCTGAGCACCCAGGTGCTGATCGAGTCCGGTGCCGACGTGACCGTGCTGCACAAGATTTGCGCCAATGGCCAGTTCATGGTCGAAGCCAATGACATGGGCGCGGTGCATTGCCTGGAGGGCAACGTGCCGTTTGTGGCCGGGCCGCATCTGAACATTTACAACCTGCCCACGCTGCAATGGATGGCGGCTTTGGGTGTTCATCGCTGGGTCATGCCGCTGGAAATGGGCCGGGACGATCTGGCATTGCTGCTGGCCGGCTGCCCTGCCGGGGTGCAAACCGAGGTGTTCGCCTATGGCCGCATGCCGTTGGCGTTTTCGGCGCGCTGCTTCACGGCGCGGCATTGCAATTTGCCCAAGGACGACTGCCAGTTCAAATGCATCGAGCATCCCGATGGCCTGATGATGCGCACCCGCGAAAATGAAGAATTTTTGGTGCTCAACGGCATCCAGACCCAATCGGCGCGCGTCCACAACCTGCTGCCGGAATTGACCGCCATGCGCGACATGGGCGTGGCTGTGGTGCGCATCAGCCCGCAGTCACAACACACTGCGCGCATCATCGAACTGTTTCAGGAT
Source organism: Betaproteobacteria bacterium HGW-Betaproteobacteria-18 (assembly GCA_002842265.1). Classification (GTDB taxonomy): domain Bacteria; phylum Pseudomonadota; class Gammaproteobacteria; order Burkholderiales; family Burkholderiaceae_C; genus Rhodoferax. The sequence goes on from PHCO01000028.1 coordinate 12,864, forward strand.
GTGATTCAGGGGCGCGCCGATGTTGCGGCTGCCAACGCTGAACTGCTGGGCTTGATGCCTGAGAAGTCGTGTAATGGCTACTGGTACGGCAAGCCCGGGCTGGAGCAAGTGACAGAAACTCTGGCGCATGTCTAGGCCCAGCGCCGTGGATTGCCGCGCTTCAGCCTGTCCTGAGCTCGGCGAAGGGCTCGCAATGACGGACTTTGAAAGGAAATCAGGATGACTGCTCAAGCTTTGCTAATCCCGCCCCCGCTTGGTGCCGTGCTGGGCCGTTTGCCTGCCTACCCCGGGTCGATGTTGTTTGTCACCGGCCTGAACCTGGCGCTGGCCAAGCAACTCAACGCCGACGTGACGCAGATGCTGGTCGGCAAGAAAATGCGCCTGTGCGTGACCGATGCGCAGTGGGCGTTTGATTTTGAGTGGCGCAACAGCCGCTTTGTGGCTTGCCAAAACGCCGGCGCCGCCGACCTCACCATCAGCGCCAGTGCGCATGATTTTGTCAAACTGGCGCGTCGCCAGGAAGACCCCGACACGCTTTTTTTCAACCGCCGCCTGGCCATGGAGGGCGACACCGAGCTCGGCTTGCTGGTAAAAAACACGATCGATGCCATCGAACTGCCGGTGATGGATCTGGCGCAGTTCAAACCGCAGCATGTCCTGGCACAGGCCCGGGCACACTTCAAGTCCCTGTTCTCAAACCTGAAGCCCCGCTAAATCAGCTTGATTTTGTGGGGCCGAATTCATTCGGCCAGGTCGACTAAAGTCAACTCCACAGAAGCACGCAGAAAACCATCATGACCACAGCAACCACGCCTAACAAACGCATCATCGTCGCCATCTCCGGTGCCAGCGGCGCGGTCTATGGCGTGCGGCTGTTGCAAATGTTGCGTGGTATGGCGGATGTGCAAACGCATTTGGTGGTGTCAGACGCCGGCTGGCTCAACATCCAACAAGAGCTGGACATGCCTCGTTCGGAAGTGGAAGCGTTGGCCGACGTGATCTACCCCATTCACAACGTGGGTGCAGCCATTGCCAGCGGCTCATTTCAGTGCCACGGCATGGTCATCGCGCCCTGCTCCATGCGCACCCTGGCGGCGGTGGCGCTGGGCCTGTCAGACAACCTGATCACGCGCGCCGCCGACGTGATGCTCAAAGAGCGTCGCCGCCTGATTTTGATGGTGCGCGAAACGCCGCTGAACCTGGCGCACCTGCGCAACATGACCAGCGTGACCGAGATGGGCGGCATCATCTTTCCGCCGGTGCCGGGGTTTTATCAGCGACCAGAAACGATTGCCGACATGGTGAACCACAGCGTCAGCCGGGTCATTGATTTGCTGGGCTTGCCGCAAGCCAACGCACCCCGCTGGAATGGACTGCAACCGGACAAATAATCAGCATGGCCTACCGCGATCTTCGAGACTTCATCACACAGTTAGAGCAATTGGGCGAGCTCAAACGCGTCCAGGCCGGGGTATCCCCGAACCTGGAAATGACCGCCCTGTGCGACCGCACGCTGCGTGCCGGCGGCCCCGCGCTCCTGTTCGAGCACCCCACGGGTCACAGCACCCCGGTGCTGGGCAACCTGTTCGGCACCACGCGCCGCGTCGCCCTGGGCATGGGCGTGAGCGATGTGTCAGAACTGCGCCAGTTTGGCCATGTGCTGGCCAGCCTCAAGGAGCCCGAAGCGCCCAAGGGCTTCAAGGAGTTGATGGGCATGCGCAGCCTGGTCAAAACGCTGTGGAGCATGGCTCCCAAAGAACTGCGCAGCGCGCCCTGCCAGGAGCTGGTGTGGGAAGGCGCAGACGTTGATTTGGCCAAGCTGCCCATCCAGCACTGCTGGCCTGGCGACGTGGCGCCGCTCATCACCTGGGGCCTGGTCATCACGAAAGGTCCGCACAAGGCGCGGCAAAACCTCGGTATTTACCGCCAGCAGGTGCTGGCCCGCAACAAGGTCATCATGCGCTGGCTGCCGCACCGCGGCGGCGCGCTCGACTTCCGGGACCACACCCAACAAAACCCCGGCCAGCCCTACCCGGTGTGTGTCGCGCTGGGGGCTGACCCGGCCACGATTTTGGGCGCTGTGACACCCGTGCCCGACAGTTTGAGTGAATACCAGTTTGCCGGTTTGCTGCGCGGCAGCCGCACCGAACTGGTCAAGGCGCTGGGCAGTGAACTGCGTGTGCCCGCCTTTGCCGAAATCGTGCTCGAAGGCCACATTTGTCCCGACGCACAACATGCCAGCGGTTTCGAGCACGCTCTGGAAGGCCCGTTTGGCGACCACACGGGTTATTACAACGAGAGCGCCGAGTTCCCGGTCTTCACCATCGACCGCATCACGCAGCGCATTGATCCCATTTACCACTCCACCTACACCGGCAAACCACCGGACGAGCCCGCCATCCTGGCGCTGGCCTTGAACGAGCTGTTTGTGCCGCTGCTGCAGCGTCAGTACCCCGAGATCACCGACTTCCATTTGCCTGCCGAGGGTTGCAGTTACCGCATGGCGGTGGTCAGCATCAAAAAGGCCTACCCCGGCCACGCCCGGCGGGTGATGTTTGGCATCTGGAGTTTTCTGCGCCAGTTCATGTACACCAAGTTCATCGTGGTGGTCGATGACGATGTCAATGTGCGCGACTGGCAGGACGTGATCTGGGCCATCACCACAAGGGTTGATCCCACGCGCGACACGCTGCTGGCCGACAACACGCCGATTGATTACCTTGACTTTGCCTCGCCGGTAAGCGGGCTGGGCAGCAAGATGGGCATTGATGCCACCAACAAATGGCCAGGGGAGACCAACCGCGAATGGGGACGGCCATTGACCATGAGTGCCGAGGTCACGGCAAAGGTCGAACAGGTTTGGCAAACGCTGGGCTTGTAGTCAAATGGGACTCTGACCAGAGGGCCAGTTGTCCGGCTGATGCAAACACTGTGACGTGTGCCTGGTAAGCGGATGCGTTGGGCTAAAATCCATTCGCCAGGGATTTTTCATCACTCGGCACAGGGCTTGACACAACACACTTCAAAATCGACGATTCCGCTGGCCTCGACAGTCAGTGATGCGGGCAGCGCTGCTGTCGGCACCGAGGCTGACTTCAGACTGTTGCGCTACTTCGCCACGGCCAGCCTGGCCGCCTTTGTGGTGGTTGCGGTTTTGCTTGGCTATGTTTTTCGCACCTTGTCGGTGGATGCCCTGATCAACGGTTACCAGAGTGAGCACATCAACCACGCCAGGATCATTGCCAACGAGATGTGGGATGAGCACTTTGGCCCCCTGGTCCTGTCGGTGGCCGACCAACCCGCCGATCAGCTGACAACGGCGCCTCAGATTCCCGCGTTGCACCAGAAGGTGCTGAAGCTTCTGAATGGCACCAAAATTTACAAGATCAAGGTGTATGACTTGCGCGGTCTGACGGTTTATTCAACCGAGCTCAAGCAGATTGGCGAGGACAAGAGCGATAACGCGGGTGTGCTTGCTGGCTTGCGCGGTTTGAACAGTTCCGAACTGGTGCATCAAAATCAGATCAGCTCCTTTGAGGGCGAACTGCAAGACCGCGACGTCATCGAGAGCTATATCCCGCGCCATGACCCCGTGACAGGCCAGGTGAGCGGCGTGTTCGAAATCTACCGCGATGCCACCACGGTCCTGGCTGAGGTCGGCCAGCGACAGTGGCTGCTGGTCGCCGCCGTGGTCGCGCTGCTGACCCTGCTTTATCTGGCGGTATTCCTCATCGTCAAAAAAGCCCAGCACCAAATCATTGAGCAAAATCAGGAACGCCGGAAAGCCCAGCAGGCGCTGGCTTTGAGTGAGGAGCGCTGGAAGTTCGCCCTGGAAGGCGCGGGCGACGGCGTCTGGGACCGCAATTTGCAAACCGGTGAAGTCGTGTTCTCCAGGCGCTTCAAGGAAATCCATGGCTTTGCCGCAAACGAGCTGGAGGATCAAACCGAAGCGTGGAATGCACGCGTCCATCCTGACGATTTAGACAGGATCGAAGCCGACCGGGCGGCTTATTTCTCTGGGAAAAAAGCGATTTATGCCAACGAGCGGCGCATGCAGTCCAAGGATGGGAGCTGGAAATGGATTCACTCGCGCGGCATGGTGGTGGCACGCGATGCGCAAGGCCGCCCGTTGCGCATGATTGGCACCCACACCGACATCACCGAGCGCCATGAGCAGGAGGAAGCCCTGCGCCTGGCCTCTACCGTCATCCTGACCATGGACGAAGCCACGAGCGTCACCAACATGCGCAATGAGATCATTTCGGTCAATCCGGCATTCACCATCATTACCGGCTACAAACCCGGTGAAGTCATTGGCCGTGATCCCAAGCTGCTGGCCTCCGGCACCCATTCCGTCAAGTTCTACCAGGACATGTGGAACCAGCTTGCCACCAGCGGCAACTGGCATGGCGAAATCTGCAATCGCCGCAAGAGCGGCGAGCTTTACATGGAATGGCTTTCCATCAAGCAAGTGCGCAATGAGCAGGGCGCTCCTACCCACTACGTGGCGGTGTTTTCCGATATTTCAGAACGCAAGGCGAGTGAGGTGCGCCTGCAGCAACTGGCGCACTTCGATGTGCTCACCGGACTCCCCAATCGCGCCTTGTTTTCCGACCGCTTGTGTCAGGCCATCGCCAAGGCCCGGCGCGACAAAACGGGTCTGGCCCTGATGTTCATTGACCTTGACAAATTCAAACCAGTCAATGACCAGCTCGGCCATCAGGTGGGAGACTTGCTGCTCAAGGACGTGGCGAGGCGTTTGTCGGACTGCGTGCGGCGTGAGTCAGACACCGTGGCACGGATCGGTGGCGACGAATTCGTGGTGATGTTGCCGGAAATGGAGACGCTGCCGTCTGCCACGCTGGTCGCTGAAAAAATCCTGGCGGCACTGAACCGGCGCTTTGAAATCGGCTCGCACCAGATCCATATTTCATCGAGCATCGGCATCGCCTTTTTCCCCGAACATGGCACCGATGAACATAAGCTGCTCCAGAGTGCCGATGCCGCCATGTACCAGGCCAAACAAAACGGGCGCAACCAGATGTATGTGGCGCCAGCTGCACCCAGTCCGGACGAGCAGCGGCAGGGCCTGTGAGCCAAATTTGCCTCTCGCCCATGATGCCGGAGCCAGGCTGACGCCGTATCTGTCGCACTACAATTTAAGGCATCTGCGTAGCGGGATCATCTGCCGATGGTTTCGTTCAACGCGTCGTTTTGCCAACCAACCAGGGTTCCATGAATGCCCCTTATTAACAAACTGCTCCGGCTGACCTTGGTCAGTCTCGGGCTCATGAGCCTGCCAGCGGTCGCGCTGGAACAAGACGCTGCTTCGCTGGCGCTGGTGGATAAAGTTGTACAGGCTTACGGCGGCGCACCACAAATCGAACGCCTGGTTTCCTTGAACGCTGACGGCCTCATCAACGCGATTGTTCGCAATGCGTCTGGCACCTACAAGCGCTGATTCCAGCGGCCCCGCATGTTGCGGGTCGAAACCGTTTACCCTGAAACGACCGAAACCCGCGTTCTCAATGGCGATCTGGCCTGGCGATTTACCGGGGGCAATCTGATGGTGGGGGTGGAGGGACCGGGTCGCCTGGCGATGATTTACCAATACAAACAACTCGATCTGCCGTACGGATTGCTCAAAGGGAGTTACAACCTGCGCCATGCCGGCACCGAAGCCGTTGGCAACCAGGCGACCGAAGTGATGGAACTCTGGGACGATGAGGGGCCGAACATTCGGGTCAACGTTGATACCAAGAATCATTTGATTGTGAAAGTGACCGGGCAAATCGCTTTTGGTGGTCAGACCATGGTTCTGGCGGCTGAATTCTCGGATTTCAGACCGGTTGACGGCATGACGCTGCCGTTTCACATCAACAATTATGCTGGCGACACGGCCATCAGTGAAACGGTCATCACGCGCTACGCGGTGAACCCATCGGTCGATCCAACCCTGTTTGTACCCCGTGTCAAGGGTCGCGAGTCGGCCCTTTCTGGCTCTGCCAATCTGGTGGCGGTGGCTCCCAACTGAGCGACGCCAGGTGTTACTGCCTGCCAGGCTGCGTTATGACACCCACTTGGTGGTGTCGTCCACAACGAAATAATTGACGTCACCAACCATGACCTCGCGCAGCTCCTGGATATCCATCAGGACGTCGAACGGAAAACCACGCCGCCCGCCGCGTGCGTCTTTGATGAGCGAGTCAAAGTAGCCGCGCAGCCTGGGTTGGTCGTCTTTGACATCAAATATCGTGTTCGCAATGCGTGGGAACGCATCCATCAGTGCTTGCGGGTACTTCAAGCCAGGCAGCGAGCGGAAGTACGCATCCGCAGCGGCTTTCAATTCAGGTTGGTCGTCAGCCATGGCAATCTCCTAGTGTTAAACCCATCGCAACCAGTGCCAGGTTCAGAACTGCGCTGAATTCGACCTGACCGCCTCAGTATAAGTGTCACCGCACAGGCACCCCACGCCCCTTTGCATGGCCTGACATCAGGGCGCTGGGTAATCAAAACGTTGCAGCAGATCGACCGTCTCAGACAGCGGCAATCCCATCACGCCGGAGTAACTGCCTGCCAGATGCTCAACAAAGGCACCGGCCTGACCTTGCATCGCATAAGCACCGGCTTTGTCGGCATATTCGCGGCTGAGCAGATAGCGCCGGATACGGTCTTCGCTCAGCCTGACAAAACGCACCGTGGAAACCGACAGCGCAACCTCGGTTCTATTGCCCAATGCCACCGCTACGGCACTCAGCACCTGATGTTCATTGCCGGATA
>PHCO01000290.1 GCA_002842265.1 Betaproteobacteria bacterium HGW-Betaproteobacteria-18
ATCTGGATGTCGTGCATACGCTGTGCACCATCCTCGACGAACTGAGCCCGCGCGCTGATGGCAAGCCGTACAAGGAACAGATCACCTACGTTACCGACCGCCCGGGCCATGATCGCCGCTATGCCATCGATGCCACCAAGATCGAACGCGAACTGGGCTGGAAGCCGGCTGAAACCTTCGAGACCGGTATCAAGAAGACCGTGCAGTGGTATCTCGACAACCAGGCCTGGGTGGCCAACGTGACCAGCGGGGCTTACCAGAACTGGGTCGGCAAGCAGTACAGCGCCTGATCATGAAAATTCTTCTGACGGGCCAGAACGGCCAGGTTGGCTTCGAGTTGCAGCGGGCTTTGGCCCCGCTCGGCGAGGTGCTTGCGGTGGATCATCACGAGTGCGACCTGGCCAATGCGGACGCCATTCGCCAGCTGGTGGCCGAGGTCAAGCCGCAGGTGATCGTCAATCCGGCGGCCTATACGGCGGTGGACAAGGCCGAAGCTGAGCCGGCGCTGGCTCTGGCCATCAACGGCACCGCGCCGGGCGTCTTCGGCGAGGAAGCGGCCCGTCTCGGCGCGCTGGTCATCCATTATTCGACGGACTATGTCTTCGACGGCAGCAAGTCCGGCGCTTATCAGGAAACCGATGCGCCCAATCCGCAAAGCGTTTATGGCCAGACCAAGCTGGCCGGCGAGCAGGCCTTGCAGGCGAGCGGCGCGGATCATCTGATCTTTCGCACGAGTTGGGTGTTCGGTGCGCACGGCGCCAATTTCGCCAAGACCATGCTGCGTCTGGCGGCCGAGCGCGATGGCCTGAAGATCGTTGCCGACCAGTTCGGTGCGCCGACTTCGGCGGCCTTGCTGGCCGATGTGACGGCACAGATGCTCGGGCGCTACCAGCGTGAGGGCAGGGGGGGCTTCCCGTTTGGCCTGTATCATCTGGTCGCCGGTGGCTGTACGACGTGGCACGAATACGCCCAGACGGTGGTGCGCGCTGCGCTGGCAGCCGGCAAGCCGCTCAAGCTGACGGCCGACGAGATACTGCCGATCACCACCGCCGATTACCCGCTGCCGGCCCCCCGGCCGAGCAATTCCCGACTCGACACGAGCCGCCTGCGCCAGACCTTCGGGCTACAACTGCCCGATTGGCAGAGCGGGCTGGACCATGTGCTGCAACAGATTCTCTGATTTAAGGACACATCATGCGTAAAGGCATCATCCTGGCCGGCGGTTCCGGCACCCGGCTGTACCCGGTCACCTTGGCCGTTTCCAAGCAACTGCTGCCGATCCACGACAAGCCGATGATCTACTACCCGCTGGCAACGCTGATGCTGGCGGGGATTCGCGACATCCTGATCATCTCGACGCCGCCGGATACGCCGCGCTTTGAGCAGCTCTTGGGCGACGGCAGCCAGTGGGGCCTCAACCTGCAATATGCCATCCAGCCCAGCCCGGACGGCCTGGCCCAGGCCTTCATCATCGGTCGCGACTTTGTCGGCAATGGTGACTGCGCGCTGGTCCTTGGCGACAACATTTTCTACGGCCATGAGTTTGCCAACGATCTGGCGGCAGCCGGTAGTCAGACCAGCGGCGCCACGGTCTTCGCCTATCACGTGCATGACCCGGAACGTTACGGCGTGGTCGAGTTCGACGCTGCCGGACAGGCAATCAGCCTCGAAGAGAAACCGAAGGTGCCGAAGTCGAATTACGCCGTGACCGGCCTTTATTTCTACGACAACCAGGTGCTCGACATCTCGCGTGACCTCAAGCCGTCGCCGCGTGGCGAACTGGAAATCACTGACGTCAATCGCATCTATCTCGAGCGTCGGCAGTTGAACGTCCAGGTCATGGGCCGCGGCCATGCCTGGCTCGATACCGGCACGCACGAAAGCCTGCTCGACGCCAGCCAGTTCATCGCCACCATCGAAAAGCGTCAGGGCCTCAAAGTGGCGTGTCCGGAAGAAATTGCCTACCGCAAGGGTTGGGTCGATGCCGGCCAACTTGAGAAGCTGGCCCAGCCGATGATCAAGAACCTTTACGGCCAGTACCTGATGAGCGTGCTCAAGGAAAGGGTGTTCTGATGCGCGCGATACCTACCGCCATTCCCGATGTGATCGCGCTCTATCCCAAGGTTTTTGGCGATGACCGCGGTTATTTCTATGAGAGCTACAACCAGAAAGTTTTTCAGGAGGTCACCGGGCTGGATGTGACCTTCGTCCAGGACAACCACTCCAAATCCGCCCGGAACGTGCTGCGCGGCCTGCACTATCAAGTGCAGCAGCCGCAAGGCAAGCTGGTGCGCGTGGTGCAGGGCGAGGTCTTCGATGTTGCGGTCGACATCCGCAAAGGCTCGAAAACCTACGGCCAGTGGGTCGGTGAAATCCTCTCGGCGGACAACAAACGCCAATTGTGGATCCCGCCCGGCCTGGCCCACGGCTTTGTCGTGCTCTCCGAAACGGCTGAGTTTCTCTACAAGACGACGGACTACTACGCCCCGGCCCATGAACGCTGCATCGCGT
>PHCO01000291.1 GCA_002842265.1 Betaproteobacteria bacterium HGW-Betaproteobacteria-18
CGCAGATCTTTGCGCTCCCGGTTCTCCCGATCCATCGCGGTGAACAGTTCCTGATCAGACATCTTCCTGATCATCGAAAGGACCGGCAAGTCAAGCACCAGGCAGGCCATGTGGCGCCGGTGCCCGAAAGACAGCTCATACAGGAACGGACCATCCGGCTCTTCAAGTGGCCGCACCAGGATGGGTTGAATGTTGCCTCCAGCGTGCTGAATCTCGTCCCTCAGTGAGTCAAACTCAGGGTCTTGAAAAGAGTCCTGGTGCCGGTTTGCCCACCGCGACGGACGGATCGTTTTAGGGTCAAGAAGGCGGTGCGGTTCTGCGCCATCCCACTGGGCCAGGCGCTCTTTCAGCGCCTGGTTTTCACTGGACAAAATGGACTCAGACTGCATGTGCCGAACCAGTGCTCCAGGACCAGTCCTCGGCACAGTTGCTGGGGCCGGAGGCGGAGCCGCTGTAGAGCTCGCAGCGAGCAACGCTTTGTCCTTGATTGACGGCCTGGTATTCATTGCTTTCTCCACCATGCTCAATGCGAGATATCACCAGCCCAAATGCTCATGATTTGGTGCTCGATGTGTTCGACAAGGCGATCGTAGGCGTCACGCGCACGTTTCATCGTGCTGCTTTTCGCGGCCGAAGGTGGCAAGTCGTAGATGGTTCCGAACTCAGCGGACGCGGTTGCCGCGATGGAGGTCTTCGGGATCTCGATCGGAAGAACGTTCGCTCCGTACGCGGCCACGATCCATTGCCGCACAGCCTCGCTCACCGTGTCAGACCGGTCGACGCGGGACAGCACGATATCCAGGAAGTGGAAGTTCTTGCTGTCACCGCGTGACTGGAACAGACCCCCACACACTTCGGTGAACAGGTTCCAGAACTGGGCGCTGGATGCGAAATCAAGCGCATTGGGCGGCAGCGGCATGACGATGCCCTGGGCAGCGATCAGTGCATTGATGGTGATGTAGCCGAGCGACGGAGGGCTGTCGATGATGATGACGTCGTACTCGGCCCTGGCCTCGTCCAGCCCACTGTCCAGCACCCGCCAGAACGCGAAGTCGCGCTCCTGCTTCTGCCTGGACGGCAGCAGGAACTCGGCATTGAAGAGCAGGGGTGCCGCGGCAATGAGGTCGATACCATCCCAGTAGGTTGGACGGATGGCGCTCATGACGCTGTCCGTTTCGCCGGCACAAAGCGGGAGGATCGTCTGCTCCTCTTGCACGTCCGTGTCGGGAAGAACGCCGAACAGGGTGGTCATCGAGCCTTGTGGGTCACAATCGACCACCAGCACTTTGTGCCCGCGGCGACTCAATCCCTGAGCCAGGGTCACTGCTGTGGTGGTCTTGCCCACGCCGCCTTTGAAGTTGGCCACCGTGATGCATACGCCGGCCGACTTCTTGGGATCGCGCAGCGTGTCTTTCCGAAAAGCGCGCATCGCCTGGCGGGCCTCGACCAGTGACCACTCTCTCCTGATGGCGCCGTCTCTATGTCCGCTGGGGATGTCACCCTTGTTCGCCTGATAGAGCACTGCGGATTTCTCCAGGCCCATCAGTTCCGCCATCTGGGCAGAATTGAACACGGGTGGGATCTTCCGCGCCTCAGGCGCGAGCATGTTCGCCCGAACGCTGGCCACAATCTGGTTGGCTCTCGCACTTACCGCGGTGAGCACTTCGAGGTTGACGACGGCATCGAGAGGTTTGATCTTGATCACTGCTTGCTCTATCGGAAGTTGATTTTTCAAGTTTACAGCAAAACCACGAAAAATGAAAAAACATCCAAAGAGCAGCGAGTTTTGAGAAACAGAGCGAAACGTCTTAGGACTTTCTGAAAACCTCGTCCATCTGGCGCTTGCGCCACGTCTTTTGAAAGAAAACCCAAGAAGTCTTGAATACCTTAATGCAGTGGATAAGCCAAATATGTCTATATAAAACAATGGCTTGTATAGCTGGTCTGTCCGGACTTTACCGCCAAGTGTCCGGACTTTACCGCCAAGTGTCCGGGCCCTACCGATCAACGTCCGACAGTTACCGTAGGGGCTGTTTTTGATGCTTTCAGCCTGTTTTTGACTGAATTTCTGGCCCATGTGTCCGGTGTTTACCGGCTTCTCCACTGTGAGCTGGCATCGAAATGTCCGGACTTTACCGGTGTGTCTTGCCGTGTAGGCTTGCGGAACTGTCCGGCGAGGAAATATACTTGGACAGATGCAGCAGCTGTCCGTACGCCTTTTCCCTCCGCAGGCCCCCAATGGTCGTGCGGTATTGCTGAAGCCCAACATGGCTTTGGTGATGGTCCCACGTGTGGGACGACTGACAGCGATCGGCCGAAAAGTGCTTGATGCGCTCCTGTACGAAACCCAGCAACAGGTTCGTCAAAGGACAGACGGTGTACAGGGGCTGGATGCTCGCCATCTGTTCGAAGCACCCTTGAAGTCGATCTTAAGCCACACGAAAAGCCAGGACTCTTCC
>PHCO01000029.1 GCA_002842265.1 Betaproteobacteria bacterium HGW-Betaproteobacteria-18
TCACCCCCGTCGGGAAAGCAGCCCCGCCTCGCCCACGAAGTCCTGAATAGATTACCTCACCGATGATCTGTTCTGGGGTCATCAAACGGGCGCGAGCAAGGCCTTTACCACCACCGTTCGAAAGGTAGTCTTCGAAAGAGCGAGGGTCGACCACACCGACGCGACGTAGACTGACCCTTGACTGCTTAGCCAAGTACGGAATGTCTTCAGGCCTCCCAAGACATAGAGCATGAGGACCGCCAACCAGAAAATCGGCCTCAAACAAACTTGGCACATCAGCCGGCTGGACTGGTCCATAGGCCACACGATGATTGGCCACAAGCACCTCGACCATCGGCTCAACCCAGAACATGCCTCTAGACCCGTTCCGAATTATCTGCACGGCAACGTCACGCGCTTTCGCCTCTGCTGCGACAGCTTCTGCTACGCGATCTGCGCCTAGCGCCAACGCAGCTGCATCGCAGGGAATATAAACGCTATAACTCATGGCGTCCCTTCCAGGTCGGCAATTAGCGCGTCAAATTTCCCGGGAGTAACTTGTGCATGCAGGTTTATCTCGTCGATCTGGATCGACGGACCAATTGCGCACAGTCCGAGACAATAAACCGGTTCAAGTGTCAGCGATGACTGAGCCAGGCGGCGCTCGGCGTGGGCCACCAAGGCGTCTCCACCTTGCGCCTGGCACGCCTCTGCCCGACAGACTCGAACGACATGCTTGCCAGGTGGCGTCTGCCGAAAATGATGATAGTAAGTGAGAACACCATGGACTTCGGCGCGCGAGAGTTTAAGTGTGTTCGCAATTTCCGAAACAGCCTCCGATGGCACGTAGTTAAACTCCGCCTGTACATCGTGAAGCACGGGTAGCAGCGCCCCTGCTTGGTGATGATGCGAATTCAGAATGCTTCTAACCCGATCGATCAATTCATCTGGAATCACGCCGTTCTCCTTGGCTTGAGATGGCACAGCATTGATAAGCTTATGCCGCAGATATGACGAAAAAGCGGCAAGCGCTGGAAAGCAGAATCGTTCATCACTTTTCTCCGACAGAGTTTCCCATCGATAAATTGATACCGCATAACCTTAGGGGTTGCACATGACCCAGCGAAAGCCTTCATTTATGGGACCCTCAAGCCTAACTGCGGAATATCTGCCGACAAAGCAGGAAAAATTGAATGCCTATTCGCTTTTGGCGAACGCCTCAACCGACATAATCTCGCTCAGACGTTCAACAGCGTTCACTAATGCCTCAACGATGGGCGAACAAGCCTCGCGCCGAACCGCGACCAAAGCAGTAGTGCTGACAACCTGTGGATTGACCAACTGAAGTACGCGAACACCATCACCCAGCCCAATCAGATCAAATACACTTCGAGGCAGGATGGCCGACCACATTCCAGAACACACGTGGGCCAACATACTCAGAATCGAATCTGTCTCCAGTGACGCTTTTGCCTTACAGCCCAGTCCTGCAAAAACCTCATCCATTGTCTTTCGACTCTGCATGTCAGGGGTTAACAAGCACAGTGGTATTTCTGCAACCTCTCGCCAAGTCACAAACTCCTTATTAGAAAATGGGCCGCCAACGGGGGTAAGCAGGACATGTGTTTCCTGCCACAACGGTAAAGTCAAAAATTGCCGCGAGTCTTGAACAGACTCAATATAAACAATCCCTGCATCAAGCTCGAAGTTCGGCAGGCGGAGCAAAATTTCACTTGTGGGCAACGAAACAAGCTCAATCGACACGAGCGGATTTTGCCGGTAGAAGGCAGCGGTAAGCGATGAGACAGGCATCAATGCAGTCGGTATAACCCCTAGACGTAAACGCCCGGTCAACCCCTTACCGAGCACCGACAGCTCTTGCCTAAGGTGATCCGACTCGGCCGCCATGCGCTTGGCGTGCTTAAGAACGCACACCCCTTCCGGGGTCAACCCGGAAAATTGCTGCCCCCGTTCGACTATGACAACGCCTAGTTCATTTTCAAGATCACGGATAGCTGATGACAGCGTAGAAGGTGAAATACAACACGCCGCCGCAGCCCGCCCAAAATGCCGCTCACGAGCCAAGGCAATCAAATATAGATATTTCCGCGCGATCATGCCACCAATTACAGCACAGTAATGAAATTTATGTTCAATTTAATGGCGCGCAAATTATTATTATCAAACGTGATCCCCGACAACCTCAGGCTGCCAGTGATGGACAAAATTCACCGGCTGTTGACTTAGATCAAAGGAAAGAAATTTTTCGCAACAGATACTCACCGTTGTTGAACATAATTCCGATATGTGTACAATTCCAACCAGAGCAAACCACACAACAGGAGACAAAGATGCAAAGATCTGCAAACCCAACACTTAGTGACGGGACAAAGCTTTCGGACCTGATCAACCTAGAAACACGCGAAGTCAAAATGCGCACCCTATCCGATCCCGAGCTGTACGAGCTTGAGATGGAGCGCATTTTCGGCAAGACCTGGGTCTTCCTCGGTCACGAAACCGAAATTCCAAACAAGGGCGACTTCGTCGTCCGTGACATGGGTTCTGACTCCGTGCTGATGGCACGTGGCGCTGACAACGAGGTCTACGTTTCACTCAACGTTTGCCCTCATCGTGGCATGAAAATATCTACGCACGATGTAGGCAACACCCAGGTGCACGTCTGTATCTATCACGGCTGGGCATTCAAGCCGAACGGCGACTTCATTGGAGCTCCCGTAGAAAAGGAATGCATGCACGGCACGATGATGACCAAGGAGCAGTTATCACTTAAGAAGGCTCGCGTTGCGATCTATGGTGGTTTGGTGTTCGCCACGTGGAACATCGAAGGGCCAAGCTTTGACGAATTTCTTGGTGACGCAAAGTGGTACTTCGACACGCTCTGGTGCAGAACCGACAGTGGTATGGAAGTTCTCGGACCGCCGCAACGGTTCACGATCCGCGCCAACTGGAAAACCGCCTGCGAACAATCTGCATCCGATGGCTTCCATGTTCTGACTCTGCACCGCTGGCTCTCCGAAGTCGGCCCCTATCGCAAGCCTGGAAGCGAAGGGGGCGGCGGTGACTTGACACCTGAAATGTACGGCACAGAGGTATATACCGCGCACGCTCATACGATGCGTTGCATCGAGCTTGATCGCAAAATTCGTCGCCTAACCGGCAAGGAACCGGCAGATCTCTCAGTAAAGGAAAAACTAGAAGCACTTCCCCCGCCGGGCCTTACCAAGGAAATGCTGCCAGAAATGCTGCGCCGTTTCAGTGACGATCAGTTGAAAGTCATGGCTTGGCGTCCGCCACAAGTTGGTAACTTTTTCCCGAACGGCCTGTTCGAGTTTGTCTACATCCCGACCCCGGATGGCGTCATCGGCGTCATGGCGCTACATGCCTATGTTCCCAAAGGACCGGACAAACTAGAGTTTGTGAACTGGATTCTTGCTGAAAAAGACACCCCACCGGAATTGAAAGCCACGATGCTCCGCTTGGGCGTTCAATTGCTGGGAACCTCTGGAATGGTCGAACAGGATGACTCAGATACTTGGCCACACCAGACTCTCGCTGCCAAGGGTGCGATGAGTAAAGAGATCACGCTGAAGTACCAAGCCATGTATGACAACGCCAAGCCTGAGGGCTGGCCAGGACCGGGTGATGTCGGCGATGGTTTCACAAAAGACGATACTCAGTGGCGCTGGTGGCAGTATTGGCACGAGCTCATGAGCGCCGAAAACTGATCGCCGAACCGTACAAACTCAGAATATCCGGAGACACTACCTATGCTTCAGAAACTGCTTGAGCCCACCCCGTTGCCGCCATCCTTTAAGGCTAATCGCGTCCGTGCGGGCGACTCGCTCTACAATGAAATTCTCGACTTCCTCTACGATGAGGCGGAAATGCTTGACAACCTTCGGCTTAGCGAATGGGCCGAACTGATCACCAAGGACCTCGAGTACAACGCACCGCTACGCCATACTCGTACGACGACACAGTTCGCCCAGACGTATTCGCGCAATGTTCAACACCTGCACGAAAACTATGGCTCGATGATGATGCGCGTCAAGCGAATTACGGACACAAAAAGCGCCTGGGGTGAAGATCCACCTTCGCGAATCAAGCGCTTAGTAAGCAATGTTCGCGTATTTAAGACGGACAAGGAAAACGAATTCAAAGTTGAAAGTTATCTGTTGCTTACACGTAGCCGCTTTGACTTCGACTACTTCGACCTAATTCCTTGCGTACGCCACGACATTCTGCGCCGTGAAGGCTCCGAGCTTAAATTGGCTCGTCGGGAGATCCTTCTGGACCAAGTCGTCATAGGAACCCCCAACCTCGGCATCATCCTCTAGTAATCGCCTAGTTAGCGGGCAGACCACCATATCTGCCCGCCAACAGATAAGCGAATCACGGGGTTCTGCAGTGCAAAGTAGCCAAACCACAGGTCAGAAAAATGTCCCCGTACTCGGCTAACCAACCTCATGAGGAGGCATCAAATGAGAAGACCATTCCTCAAAAATGCGTTGGGCAAGTCATATGCAAAAAACATGATTTAACCAGCAAATTGGAGCCAACAGTGTGCTCTACGAGCTGACTGTCGATAGCACCCATCAATTCGTTTTCCGTAACACAACGGATGGAAAGCGAAAAATCGACAAATCCTTTTACAGACACAGCCTTGACCAATGTCATGGCTCGGGCAACTCCGCTCATCAAAAGCAACTGGGAGAAAATAGCTATGAACGAAAAATTCGATATTATCGTGGCCGGTGGTGGTCACAACGGGTTGGTAGCTGCCTGCTACCTGCAAAAAGCCGGCCTCAAGGTTTGCGTCGTAGAGAAAAATGACAAGGTAGGCGGTGGCGTAATGACCCGCGAACTAACTGTTCCGGGTTTCAAACACGACGTTTGCTCGGTTGCACATACACTGCTCCAAGCCAACCCCATGCTACGCAACGATGAACTGGAGTTGAAGTCGAAGTTCGGGTTGAAATATATCAACCCTGAAAAGATGACCGCCATCTTTTACGATGATGGAACTACTCTTGAGTTCTATACCGACCTTGATCGGACCTGCGAGGCCATTGCCAAATTTTCCACCAAGGATGCGGAAGCCTATCGGCGCTTCAATGAGCAAGTATTTCAGAATCTCGACATGATGGTCATGGGCATGTTCCACTCCCCCCCAAGCGCCAGCACTCAGGCTGTGATGATGGAACAGAGTGTGGTCGGTCAGGACCTGATGCGAACCCAAGCCATGAGTGCATGGGATTTCATCTGTGAATGGTTCGAAAATGACAAGGTCAAAATCGCACTTGCCCGCTATGCTTCGGAAGCGATGATGAATCCGTTCAATAACGGTACCGGTTTCGGCTTCTACATAATCCTGCCCTTCATGCATCGCTACGGCGTCGGGATTCCTGTCGGCGGATCCGGCGCATTTGCAGACTCACTACGCGCCTGTCTCGAGTCTCACGGTGGCGTAGTCCGCACTTCTGCTCCAGTTAAGCAAATGCGTATGGAAGGAAGCAAGGTAACCGGGGTAGTCCTTGAGTCGGGCGAAGAGATCATCGCCAGTAAAGGTGTCATCTCGACGATGCACGTCAAGCAGGTATTCCCGAAAATGGTCCCAGGTGCAACCTTGCCCGAGGGTTTTGAGCCCCGGATCAATGGCCTCAAACATAACAGTTTCCAGCCATTCAATCTGCATCTGGCACTACATGAAGCACCCAAATTCAAGGTCGGCCCGGCAGTGGACGACTTCTTTTGGGTCGAACGCTCCCACTCCAACTGGGAAGAGTTTGCACGTGCATTCTCGGACCTAGAGTATGGCATTCCCCGTCGCGACTTTGTTGCATACGTGATGCAGGACGTCTATGACAAGACACGGGCTCCCGACGGCAAGCGCGTCCTCAATATGTATGCGTTCGCACCATACAACGTCAAGGGCGGTCCGCAGAAGTGGGACGAAATCGGCAAAGAAGTCGCTCACGGCTTCCTCGATGATCTGCGAAAGCTGACAACCAATATGTCCGATGACAACATTATCGGATTCTCGTGGATGACTCCGCTAGATATTGAACGCCACAACAACGCAATGATAGGTGCCGATATCCTTCACTTTGGTTCCTACAACTGGCAAATCGGTGGAAATCGCCCGGCGCCCGGTTATGGCCAATACAAGTCCCCGGTCGATGGCCTCTATCTGGCCGGAGCCAGCACTCACCCGGGAGGTGGCGTGACCGCATCGTCGGGACGCAACGTGGCTCGTGTGCTAATGGAAGAAATGAATATCGACTTCGACAAGCTTATTGGGGCCTGACAATCTATTGGGCCGGCATCCTGCGTGCATGCCGGCCCTGCCAAAGGGCGAAAACCGAACCCATCAAGGATAAAGAATGAAAATGTTCAGTAAGGATGGGATCGAAATGATGGAAGTCAAATCGATCCAACAGGATGGCAGCAATCTACTCATGAAGGGCAAAATTATGGGTTCGATGGCAACATCCATCGTGATCAAACCAGAAGACTGCTGGCAAGCGCTCAAGCTCATCGGATGGAAACTGCTCCTGCGAATGCCAGCTATTCTTTTTCAAGGCTACCGCAGGGCCTCTACAGCCAACAGCAAGTAAACTGCAAAATTTTAAGTATGCGCACTCATTCAGGCCGTAGCGATTTCGATTTGCGGCCAATTTTCTGCGCTACTATCACCCCGACTCCGGCAAAAAAGCAAAGAGCGGCAGAGCCCAGAGCCAGTTCTAGAAGAGTCCCCCACAAGCATGGCGCCAAAACGGCGGCTATCAAGGCGTTAAACCCGGTCTGTACAAACAACTGAACTGATGAGGCCATACCACGCCTTGTCGGCACACAGTCAAGGCCACGCATGGTCAGGGAGGGTATGGCCAGCGACATCCCCAGATTGAATACCAGAATGTGTATAACGTACCAGCCGACACCGGGAGGTAAGACAAAACACACGCCAATGTTATAAAACATGGCAATTGCCATAATCATGAACGCGAATTTAACTGTTCTGGCTGATGACCAGCGATGGGAAGCACGCCCCGCTAATGCAGAACCGAGCATGAGACCGATAGTCGCTGGACCGAAGAGCCACAAGAAATCCTTTTCGCCCAATCCGAGGTGGTGCATTAGAAAAACAGGGGCTGACAAGACATACAGGAAAAAGGCACCAAACATGCATGCATAGGCAATCGACCAAGTCATAAATGGCAGGTTGCCAAATACGGCTGCATAGCCCCTACCTAATGCAGCCAGGTTAAATGGCTGACGACGCGACACCGGTAGCGTCTCTGGTAGACGGATGAATACGGCAACCATAAGACTGAGAGACAGCACACACAAGAAGGCAAATACTGCCCTCCAACCGAAGGCAGACTGCAGCCAGCCACCAATCAATGGCGCAATCGCCGGTGCCAAGCCAAACATAAGTACGACATGCGACATCATTCGCTGTGCCTGTGGGCCTTCATGCAAATCACGAACGACGGCCCGCCCGATAACAATACCCGCCCCGGCCGAAAACCCCTGGAAGGCTCGCAATATCCATAAGTGCTCAACCCGCGTAGAAAGAGCACACCCCAGGGAAGCAAGAGCATAGACAGCAAGGCCGACCAACACCACCCTACGACGCCCGAAGGAATCCGAAATTGCACCGTGCCAAAGCGACATGAAGGCAAAAGCAAGGAAGTAGATCGAGACCGTCAGTTGCAATGCCACCCGGTCAGTACCGAGCACCAGAGACATTTCGTTAAATGACGGCAGATAGGTATTAATTGAAAACGGCCCAACCATGGCCAATCCGGCCAAAATTACCGTGGTACCAAACAATCCTGATCGGGATGGGTGCTGCAGACGAGTGATATTAATCTTTCATACCAAGCACAGAGGCAATATCGGCACTCAGATCGGCGTCAGTTTGATAACTAAAGTCCCCTTGGCGTTGTCGTTCGGCCAACCGGGATATAAGGAGCCGGTAGCGATTGCCGGGGCGATCAAAGCGAGAACTGAAGTCTCGCCGCTCAGCGGATTCAAAATAGCGCGCATTTTGTTGGCGCAGGACTGCATTATCCTGTGGCTGGATAACATAGGAAATGCGAGGCATAAGCCAGCGAAAAGGTGCAGGCGCATGAACCGTGTAGTTTGTTTGGTCCACACGCGAACGATGCTTGCCTACCGGCACGAATGGCTGCACATTCGGAATTGCGTAGCCAGGAGTGAACCGAGGGTAGGAAATGCAGACGTTGTTCCGCAAATGTACGTGCAATACCGCACGCAGATCTTGATACTTCGCACGGACACCACCAATCCAGCGCATCACTGGCGCAACAGATTTTCTGGTCACAATGCGTGTCCGTGTCACGGTTTCGGAGGTGGACGCCACTTCAACATGGTCGCTTTCCGATTTATTATCTCCAATCGCATTCGCATGCAGAAAATCCGCATGAGTGAGATCGATCAAATTCTCAACTGACAGCAGTGACGCCGCGTCAAACCGAACTGATCGTTGCGTATATCGAGGAATACCTTTCCCATCCAGAGGCAGGAACGGAATATTTGGAATCAATTCTTCGTGCCTAGCGTCGGGATTACCGTACCACAGCCAGATATAGCCATAACGCTCGACCACTGGGTAATAGCCAGTACCACCGGTAAAAAAGGTGGCCACTTTGAGCGACTGAGATACCCGATCCGGGCGAAACTCAGCGGCCACTATTCGTCCAAAATCACGCCAAAGATATACATCTTGCGCATGAACAATGCGCCTTACCGGTCTGGTATCAACATCAGCACAGTAAGCAACAGGGAACCAAGTATCACGCAAATCGAAATTGCTCGGGACCCAATCACGCTTCGATGAAAATTCTGATGGCTGGGTACCATCCATGTCGTTCAAGTGGTGACTCATAGTACTCAGCATACCTCTGGAGAAAAGCTACTGTATGAACCAGAGGCCGTTGATGAAGGCCAAATACGCTCAAGCGAAGGAGCTATTTGAAGGGCTGCGATGGCATTGCCATCAATCTCAGAAAACACTTCAAACGGCTTCCTTCCAATAACCCGCGAAAAGCGCCATCGCATCGTTGAATCTGAAATGGTCGATCCATGTAACCCTCCTCGCCAGCACAAGCTGGTTGTACCTCGACGATTTTCGGTCGCAGCGATACAGATAGTTATCAAGGGCTCCTCATCCACGCTGAGTAGTTCCACGGTAATTACCCCGCCGACAAGCGGAACAGAGGTTCGAACAACCAGAGGATAGTCCCTGACGAAGGCAGGTCCGACACCTTTCCCTTTCCAGATCGCACCCCGGTCAAGCACCAAGTGATCGCCATCCTGACGCGGGTCACCCAGGAAAAAATCCGTGATCTGTACACCGGTAAAGGCCAGCAAGCATTCTGGGCCATCCAGCATCACATCGAGATAATGGTCACGCGCCAAGCTCACGACCGCACTACCGGTATATTCAATCCCGGTCTTCCTGTATGAGGCTGCCGGCAGATACTCGCCAGGGGCCCAGTCACCCAACCAAACGTGAATAAAGCCATTTGCTTCAGCCACAGGATAGGGGGTAACGCCATAGCTCGAAGGAACGCGTTCTTCCCGCCCTAGATTCGGGATATCAGTGCAGCGACCGCTATTACCATCAAAGGTCCATCCGTGGTACGGACATTGCAATCCTCCAGGCTTCACTGGCCCAGGGGATAGTGGCACCCTCCGATGCGAACAGCGGTCCTCTAAGGCAAATGCCTGACCAGCCTCGTCCCGAAACAGGACTATCGGCTTTCCCTCACAAACTACAGCAAGCGTATGGCCCGGTTCTATAGCATCCGAAAGACCAACAGCCCACCATTGTCCATTATTCATGATCTCTCCCCTGATCAAGCGCGGATGCGTGCAGTAATCTTGGCATGCGGCCCGGCGATTTGGGCGGCCCACGCGTCCGCTGCCTGATCAAGGAAGTAGTCAACGTAGTCGACCTGTATTCCGACCTCCTGCGAAATCCGAAGCAAGCGCTCCCATAGCTTGCGACGGTCAGCAGATGGACGCTGCCCCGTACCAATGCAAGAGAGCGAACGGAAAAGCAGGTCGGCAATATCCAAATTGACCTGTCGGCCGGCACCCGTACCAATCGTCATTATGCGGGCGCCCCATCGGGTCGCCTTAAGTGCGTTGAGCATAGGCTGGCCACAGACAAGGTCGAGCACTACGTCGAAGCCATCTCCGGATGCGGCTTTAAGTGCAGCTACGTCATCAGCGCCGTCAAGGACAACGATCTCGTCGGCAATACCGCGCGCCAGAAGTCTCTGAAGACTATCAGCTGAACGCGCAGCGGCAACCACCCTACTCGCACCCAAATAGTGGGCAAGTTGCAAAGCAACCTGGCCGAGGGTACCAGTCGCGCCAAGAACCAAAACCCGCTCGCCCTTTTGAATATTGGCCTGTTCGAGCGGAACTAAAGCACCGGTCGCGGCAATACCCATTGTAATGGCCGTTCTGTCATCAATATGGTCTGGTACATCCCAGACTTCTTCGACGGGTACCAAAGTTCGTTCAGCCCAAGCACCATAGGGCATGACAGCGCGCTCACCAAAATATACACGCCGCCCATCAGCCAAACGCCCGACCCCCTCCCCGCGAATCACGCAGGGGTATTGCACACCGAGCCTGTAGGCACCTAGCACATCCCAACCGCCAAGTCCTGCCGTATCCATATCGATGAGCAGTGCTCCAGGCTGCGACACGGGCTCGGGAATTTCCGTGACCCCCGGGGGGACGCCGCGTTCGGTGATAATCGCAGCCTTCATCCTGATTCCTTTACATGCTCTTTGCGCCGGTCTGCGCAAAGAGTGCCTTCATCGCTACCAATGAGGGTGTATGGCTACTGAATCCACCATCTGCCACCAGCGTACTTCCGGTAACGAAAGAGGATTCATCAGAGGCAAGAAAAGCAACCACATCTGCAATTTGACGCGGCGTACCAAGTTCAGGAGTCAGGTGATTGTCGCGAAGGATCTGGAGTAGTGGAGCGGGCATGCTGTCGTGTGCATTTTCTGCCGGTGCCAATCCAATTTGCAAAGCATTCGAGCGAATACCCTGTTTACCGTACTGGGAAGCGACCGACTTACTAAGCATCATCAGTGCAGCCTTTGAGGCAGCGTAGGCCGAGAGAGAGAGATCACCCTGAGCCCCAAGTCCCGAAGTAGCAAAGATCACCGAACCCTTTTGATTCTTCAGCATTTCTCGAACGGCATATTTGGTGCAGAGCATTGCACCACGCAAATTCACTGCCATCGCCAAATCCCAAGCATCGACGTCCATGTTGACTACGTCCCGATCGCGCTGCCGTTGCTCAACACTTAGGATGGCCGCATTGTTATGCAGCACGTCGACACGCCCAAAACGGGCCACCACGGCCTCGACCATGGCCTTGACTTCGGCCTCAGAAGAAATATCCGTCCGCACAAACAAGGCATCCCCACCGGCAGCGTCAATCTCTTCAGCCACCTTACGGGCAGCTTCGCCATTGATGTCGACAATAGCTATCTTAGCCCCGTGCGAAGCGAGAACCCTCGCTGACTCAGCCCCTAGACCACCTCCTGCGCCTGTGACGATAGCCACGCGGCCTTCAAGTTTTCGCTCACTCATCAATCTGTCTCCTTTTTATGGTCTTTTTTTACTTAGCGCCCGGAAAAAACCGGCGTCCGCTTTTCCTTAAATGCTATGGCTGCCTCTTTCGCATCTTCACTTGGCTTAAGCATGGCGAACAAATCAAGTTCTAGATCCAAACCCTTCTTTAAGTCAAGATCGAGCGCTACCCGCGCGGCACGCTTGACAGCCATGGTCGCTGCAGGGGCCTTAGAAGCAATACGGTTCGCGAATTCACGAACTTCATCAAGCATGGACTCGGATGAAGTGGCCAAACGCGTAACCAAACCAATGTCTTTGGCTGTTTCGGCATTGATCCGTTCGCCCGTAAGGAGCATGTCCATTGCGCGCCCAGGGCCTACCACACGTGGAAGCCGCTGCGTCCCCCCTCCTCCCGGAATAAGTCCAAGGGCAGTTTCAGGCAGGCTAAAAATGGCATCCGGAGATGCGAAACGAATGTCGCACCCAAGTGCAAGTTCTATCCCCCCCCCCATACAATATCCGTGAATCGCTGCGATGATCGGCTTCTGGGATAAATCAATTGCTTCAATCCATCGCGCATTTTCCATTCGCCGCCGAACTTGAATCGACGTTTCCGGCCCACGTTGCTCCTTGATATCAGCGCCGGCGCAAAAGCCCCGAGAACCTTCACCACGGATAACGACTACACGAATATCCGGGTCTGACTCCAGTTCACGTAGTGCATGCGGAACGCCAACCCGGATATCGTCGTTAATGGCATTTATCTGACCAGATCGTGTCAACACGATCCAGCCGATACCTCCTTCCCGTTGAACCTTGACCGCATCATTGATCACCTGACCAAGGTCGAGTCCCTGACGTGTTTCAGCGGCAACACTGGCTGCCATTTCAGATCTCCTCAAACTCAAGGAGTTGCCCGCGCAGTTCAGATGGATCAATCCTAATCAACGATGCACCACCAACTGCTTCTGACTCCTCAACCCAAGTGAAACGTGTTCCGCGTGCTCTAAGATCCTCAGCCTTTGCCTCAAGATCGTTTACTGCGATCCGAATGTAATAAAGACCTGGCCCCCAATTGTTCAGGTAAAGACCAGCATCGCCATGCCAAGTTGTCGGCTGAATCACATCGAGCGCCGCACTATTAGCGACAGTAAATGGCATGGTGGCGCGACGATAACCTTCGCGATGCAAAGCTTCGACTTCGCCGACCGGCTCCCAGTCAAGGTTTACTGAGCACCGGCGCAGTGTCTCGTCAAGATTGCGCACCAAGAACCCACGCGCACTTACTCGAACCATGTCACCAGGCTTCGCGTCACGTGGCTGGACGGGTGGGGTGACAAATGTCTCCGCCGGCATTTGCAGTGGTTCCATTGGCATTACTTCGATGCATAATCCACCATCAACATCCGGTGTGTAGCGAGGAGACTCAGGTGTCGCCCCCAACCATAGGCGATCAAATGGCATGTCCGGAGTCCGTTGAGCCATGCGGAAAGCCAAGCCTCGGCGCATCAACTTATCAACGAAATTGTCAAATTTATGCCCGTGAAGCGCCAGAACGACCGAATGAGTAATCATCGGACGATGGCGCCCCTGATAATCTTTCAGGCTCTCAAGAAACGCGTGGAACATTGGATCACCCGGGTTCTCGCGATCAAGGTGCCACTGAGGCTCGACACGCGTGGGAGACACTGCAAGTGACTTATGGACACGTAGAAAATGTGCAATGTAGGGATGATCGTCGAAAGCCTGGCGCCATTTCGGATGTCCGTGGATGCCTAGCTTTGTGACCAAGCGTTCCGCCATATCATCCGGATCTGGCACCATCATATCGGCACTTAAAAGTAGATCGAACATTGATGTCTCCTTTTGGATTTATTTGTCCACCACCTGACCAAGTTTTGCAGGCGGCAGACGATTAGTTTCGTCAGGTAAGCGAACGAACGTCGCCCCGACGGGGATTGAGGATAAAGTGCGACAGCGCAGGAATCAGTGCGAGGGCACCAAGCATGTTCCAAATGAACATGAAGGTAAGCAGGATTCCCATGTCAGCCTGGAACTTGATTGGCGACCAAGACCAGGTGATGACACCAGCTGCCATAGTCATTCCGACCAAAGCCACGACCTTGCCTGTAAAATCAAGGGATCGGCGATAAGCAAGGCGCAAGCTCTCTCCTCGCCGCTGGAGAGCAATCTGGACGCTCAACAGGTACAGCGCATAATCGACACCTACGCCAACACCCACCGCAATAACGGGCAATGTGGCAACCTTCAGACCTATTCCCAACCAGACCATCAGCGCCTTGCAGATGATCGTTGTAATAATCAGTGGAATCAGCGCGACGATGGTGGCGCGAATACTTTTGAAGGTGATAAGGCAAAGTAGCGCAGTGGCACCATACACAGCGAGGTACATAGTAATAATGCTTCTCTGAACCTCGATATTGGTCGCAGCCTCGATTCCGGCACTACCTGCCGCCAGCAAAAATTGAACGGGCTCCTTTGCATCTGGTGCTGTGTTATTGGCAGCAGCGTAGTCGTTCGCAGTTTTCAGGACTCGGCTAAGCGTATCTGCCTTGTGGTCAGAGAGATAAGCGACTAGTGGCGAGACGGAGCAACTCTGGTTGGTGATATCCGGCGTGGCAATGACGGCAGCCGATACAGAACCATCGGTGATCGACTGATTACGGCTGATGGTATTCCATTTGCCACTGCCCTCGGACATAGCTGAGGTGACGAAACGTACGGTCTCAGCTAGAGACGTTGTCGTTTGGACACTAGGGTCATCACGCAGCAACTGCGCGAGGCTATCCATCTTGTTGAGCGATGAATATAGGCGACATCCTTCATCATCTGTTTTCATAATGACCACAAACTGATCACTAGAGAGCCCGTAATGGTCCGTTATGTAGGCGTTGTCTCGGTTATAGCGCGACTCTGGACGAAGCTCAGGAGCACCAGCATCTAAGTCGCCAATCCGGATATCCTGCATGACTACTGAAGCAATTGCCGTTGTGATGATCGAGAAAATAATGACGGGGAATGCCCATCGGCGCTCAGTCAGCTCGTCAAGGCAGTGCCAAAGGCGACCAATTAGGGTGCGATCTTGTTGCATCTCCTGGGTTTCGAGCAATGCATGGCGGGTCGCCGAGTCACTAACCCCGAGGTAAGAGAGGGCAACCGGGATCAAAAACAGCTTGGTGAAAATTAATACGGACACCCCGATGCTGGTTGTGATGGCCAAGTCTCGTATCACGGGAATATCGATGATTATCAAGACAGCAAAGCCAACGATATTAGCCAGCAGCGCCGTAAGTCCAACCATAAAGAGACGGCGGAATGTGTACCTTGCTGCCACGTATTTGTGCGTACCTCGACCAATATCCTGAATAATGCCGTTCATTTTCTGCGCACCATGCGACAAACCAATGGCGAAAATCAGAAATGGCACCAGAATGGAGTATGGATCTAGTTCGTAGCCAAGCAGTTGCATCAGGCCTAGCAACCAAACGACGCCGATGACTGCTACCGTGACCAACAGTACCGTGCTACGTAGGCAACGGGTGTACAGATAGACAAAAAGTGCCGCCACCAGTACCGATACGGCAAAGAACATCATGACAACCCGCAGGCCCTCGATTAGGTCACCAACAATTTTGGCGAACCCGACAATATGGATACCTACCTTGTCACTCTCGTAAGCACGAATCTTGGTTTCGAGTGCCTGGGAAAATTCACTGTAATTGAGGGCATCCCCGGTCTTCGGGTTTTTATCCATGAGCGGAGCAACTATCATGCTCGACTTCATGTCTGTTGCCACCAGACTGCCAACGACTCCGGCACGCATAACGTTAGTGCGCAACTTAGCTATCTGATCCGGACTTGCATCAAACTGAGTCGGCATCACGGCACCGCCAGTGATACCGTCTTCAGTAACCTCGCGCCATCGAACAATCGGCATCCAGATTGACTTCATCCATGAGCGATCGACACCCGGAATAAGGTAAAGGTCATCATTGACCTTGCGTAATACATCGAGATAGTCGGGGTCAAAGATATCGGAGTTCTTGCTTTCGACAACGATACGCACCGTATTGCCCAGCCCGGGCAGCTGGTCTTTATACTGCAGGTAGTTTTGTATATACGGGCTATTGACCGGGATCATTCGCTCAAAACTTGCATTCACATGAATGCGCGAAGCCGCATAACCAAGCACCAAAGTCGCAACTAGGCAGGCCAGCAGCACAAGAACTCGATTATTGAAAATGACGCGCTCTAGTAGATTCCCGGATCGACAATCGAACGATTTCAAATCACCAACTACGGGCATCACGGGTTGTTCAGTGTGGCCAGCCATTTTTATCTCTTTTTATTTCCATTTTTTCGCCTGATAGGCGATATCACGGTGAGGTGAACCGGAGGAGATGCGCACCATTGACTCTCGCCAACGCCAACTGATCCGATCCGAGCAATTCCGCCCCAAGTATTTCACCGCCACGAGGGACATTAAGGTCGGTAACACTCCGTCCATCGTCTTTGCTGAGTAGCACTTGACCGTTCTGCATCACAAAGAGCATCTCATTAGGTGCGTGCTGCAAGGTTGCGACGATGTTGGCTGTTACGCCCAGCGTGACCGGTCTCCAAGACTTCGCGTCATCTGTGCTGATAAAAGCATTGCCGCGCAAACCAAAAGCAATCAACTTTGTACCAATAGCCCTGAGACCAAAGAATGTACCGTTATAGGGCACCTCCACGACAACAAAACGTCCGGCAACTGGATCGTAACGTCGGATCAGCCCCTGCTCTCCAGCCAAGTAAAGCGAACCGTTTTCAACCTGTTCAAGTGCGTATAGATGCATGCGACGATCATTTCCGGCACGTTCGATCCACGGTTCCCAAGTCTTTCCTGCATCAATGGTACGCAGGAGCAAGCCGAAGGCACCAGCCAAGAAGCCCTCGCCCTTTTCGTTTATCCGGATATCAAGGAATGGATAGGACAGAACGCCGGGAGTTGCCGACTGCAAAACTGCATCTTCAACATCCTTTTGAATTCGTCCGGCCTCCAACTGCCCGCCGTCGGCCAAGGTTTTATAATGGCTCTGCAAAAGGATGGCTACACTTCGGCCATCAAGGACTTTGTTCCAATGTTCTCCGGCGTCATCTGATCGCAGCAGCACTGCATCATGACCTATCGCCCATGCCGTATCGGCATCGGAAAAGCGAACCGTTGCAAGGTCAGAGCTGACAGGAACACTGGCCTGCGTCCATGTGATTCCAGAATCACGGGAATACAAAATAGTCCCGCGCGCACCAACCGCTATAGCGCGTTTACCATTCGCCGAAATTCCAGACATTAATGCTTTCTGAGCCCTCGCTGATTGCTTTGCTGGCACTTCAAGCGCATCCGTGGTGCCTGGTGCGACCGCTTCACTCAGGCCCACTAATGCATAGAGGAACCCAGCAACAACGTAATGGATTTGCGTTTTGGACACGAGGCTCCAGGACGGCAGTTTGCTCAAGGTAGTCAAAGAGCAACTCCTTTGGAATGTACCCAGCCTCGGCCTTGAATTACCAAGGCCGATGCTAATCGTTGGGTAAATCTTGAAATGGTGCACCGCGAACGTTTGCGATGCACCTTCATCACTCAGGCAATCCGAAGATCAACGGGCCGTTTCTCGCGCGACCACAGCCTCGGGATTGAGCTCACGGTTAGACATCGGCTTCGTGAGCACACCATAGCCACCAACCAGGCCATCATTCACCAGTGCGTACATACCCTTGTTGAAGTCGTACACAACATTCTTTACGGCGTATGGGGCCTGCACATCATAGAGCTGGACCATCGAATTGAAGATTGAACGGTATAGCTGACCGCTCTGGTCAAATGCGTCGTAAAGACCTGCACCGTAGGTATCTTCGTCGAAATAGTAGATCCGCTTGTTATAGACGTGGCGGAAACCCGGCTTCAAGGTTGCCTCGACCACCCACACTCGGTGCAATTCCCAGCGCCAGCAGGCAGGATTCGGATGCTTGTCCATAAACTGCTCTTCGACTCCGCAGGTGAAGTAGAGCTTGTAGGCATTGTAGGGAATGTACATTTCCTTCTTACCCACTAGCTTGAAGTCAAAGCGGTCCATCTGACCCGAGAAGACAAAAAGCTCATCGAACAGGGTAACGCCACCCATACTGGAGACCGGCGTATCGTAGGAGAACTCCGGCGCCAGCTTGATACGGCGCTGGCCAGGGGTGTAACTCCAGGCGCGACGGGGTTTAACTGTCGGATCCATAAAATCCATCAATCCGGTAGCCTCACCCGCCTTACGGACCGGGGACTGGGTAACAGAGTGAGTACGCCAGTAGAGCTGAGGATCCCGACCATCCAGATGCTCATGGTAATACGGCGTTTCCTCAAAGGTCTGTTGCTGGGCGCTAATCACAGCCTTACCGTTACTATCGACCACCCAGGAGCGAGAGGACTTTGTCGTGGTATCAGCCTTATAGCGCAACTGCTGGTTCCACATAACCTCGTAGCCGGTCTTGGGAATCGGGAAAGGCAGGCCACCGCGGCATGATTCGTCTAGCGCCAGACCGTTCTTGTCCGTCTTGCACGAGACTGCATTGCGCACCGTATTGTTGAGAATTTTCTCAGGAATCGACGCAGAGCGATGGGTCGGGTAGACATCAATATAGAAGGTCGGGTATTTCTTGAGCAACTCCTTCTGCCCTTCCGACAACTTATCAGCGTATTGTTGATAGTTCTTGCCATCAATCCGCAACACCGGCTTTTCATCCTTGAAGGGATCGGCCCAAAAACCACTTCCGGCCTTGAATCCTGCCGGTGCTTTCGTCAAGCCACCCGTGTATTCAGGAATCGTTCCTTCCTTATTTGCAGCCTTCACTGCGCCATACTTTGTCAGGCTGACACCCAACTGCTTAGCCTCATCAGCCGGCACACCAGCGATAGCAGGCGCCGCAAAGGCGGCGACTGCGACCAACAGAATATTCTGAATGTTCATTTTTTATTTGTCTCCAATTTCCAGCTCTTAGAAAGCCATCTTTACAGTAAGGGACAACCAGCCTCGATCGATCACCCCGACCGACGAGTTGCTGTGTGCAGCTCCGCCAGTGATCTTTTCGCCCTGAGCGGTCGACACCGTACGAACGGGCAAAGTGCGATCAGCGTAGCTCAGCGTAAATTCATACTTGGATGCGTAGGTCATCGTGGCCCCAAGCGACCAGCGCAATTCTCCCTCGGTGCCACCACCAGCGGTCGGCGCGTTGCCAGACAAACCATAGGTCAGGCTCATCGGCAATGTCAAATCCCACGAAGGTAAAATATTCAGGTATTGCGGAGAAAACTTGAGGGCCATAAACAGAGCATCGTTGGTCGAACACCCATCCCGCTTATCGCCAGACCGTGCCACACTGGTTCGCGAATCGACGCATGTAGCCGCTCCAACTTCGCGGTACAGCGATGGGTTCTTCGTAACCTTTTCGAGTCGATTATAGGCAACTTCAGCCACCAGACTTCCTGTATCCCACAGAGCCGTCTTCGGTAGCATATAAATGCCATTTACTACCGCGTGCCAGGTATCGCCGCGAGCACCTGTATCGGTCACTATCGAGCTAGGCGTATTCAAAGCACCATTTTTAC
>PHCO01000292.1 GCA_002842265.1 Betaproteobacteria bacterium HGW-Betaproteobacteria-18
GACAGGGGTGGCGGCGAACACCGCTTCCAGTTCAGTCGGAGTCAGCACCGCCAGATTACTGACCTGTGCCAACTGCTCGGGGTAGCTGCCAGGCTTGCGCTCAGCCGTCTTGGCAACGTGGTTAGCCAGTTTCGCCAGGGTTTTGGTGGCGCCAATGCCGATGCCGCAGGGGATACCGACCCACTGCAGGATTCGCCTGCGTATCTTGTGGCTGCGCTCAACCAGATCACCACGCACGCCGTTCAGGTCGATGAATGATTCGTCTATCGAGTAAATTTCCTGATGGGGACCGAGTCCGGCCGCCAGACTCATCATACGGTCGCTCAGGTCACCGTAAAGTGCAAAGTTGGCGGACAGTGCCACCAGACCATCCGACTCTGCCATGTGTTTGATCTTGAACCAGGGTGCGCCCATGGCAATGCCGAGAGCTTTGGCTTCGTTGCTGCGGGCAATGGCGCAGCCATCGTTGTTGGACAGCACCACCACCGGGCAGCCGTTTAAACTGGGACGAAACACCCGCTCGCAGCTCACGTAGAAGTTGTTGCCATCTACCAGCGCGTACATGCGGCACCCCTCAGACCGGGAACTGTTTGATGCTGCTGGTTACCACGCCCCACACCTCAATCGTTTGTCCATCCTTGGGTTCAATGTCGCGGTAGGTGGGGTTGGCTGCTTTCAGTTTGATCCGGCCCGCCCTCTGGTACAGCCGTTTTACCGTGAAATCGCCATCCACGATAGCCACGACGATATGGTTATGCCGGGGTTTGACGGCACGATCCACAACCAGAATGTCGTTGTCATCAATGCCAGCCTCCTCCATGGAATGACCACTGGCACGCAGGAAATAGGTGGCCTGCGCGTGAACAATCAGCATCTGGGTCAAGTCAATCCGTTGTGCGCCAAGGTCTTCAGCCGGTGACGGGAACCCTGCACACACGCGGTTTCGGATCATCATCGCCATGAGAGGCGCGTCTGAAACGAGTACTGGCGCGTGAAAGGAAAGAATGCTGGACATAAACCCAGTATATAGTCAAGCAACTTACAGCAACCACCTTAACGTTACGATTTACCCAATGTGTAGCCACTACCAAGCCCTGAAAGAACGCGAACGTTACCTGCGTCACTTCGGAGTGGAGTCGCCGCCAGAACCTAGCAAGCTTGACCTTTGGCCGGGGTATATGGGTGCTTTCATACGCCGCCACCCTCATGCCGATGTGGGTGAAGATGCGGTGCCGGAAAGTGAAGCACTGTCTGGCCTGTTTGGTTTGGTGCCGCATTGGGCTACTGATACCAAAATCACCCGTAGCACGTACAACGCCAGGAGTGAAACCGTCGCTGAAAAGCCGAGTTTCCGAGATGCATGGAAACGAGCCCAACACTGCATCATTCCGGCAGATGCCATTTATGAGCCTGATTGGCGCAGTGGCAAGGCCATTGCCACCCGGATTGAACGCGCTGACGGTGAACCCATGGGCATTGCCGGTCTCTGGTCATCGTGGAAGTCACCCAAGGACGAAACGGTCTTCAGCTACACCATGTTGACCATAAATGCAGATGACCACCCGTTGATGCGGATGTTTCACAAACCGGTGGACGAAAAACGCATGGTGGTGATCTTGCAGCCCGAGCGCTATCAAGACTGGCTACGTGCTGCGCCAGAACATAGCAAGAACTTTCTTGTGGCATACCCTGCGGACGCGCTGATCGCTGTAACTCCACCATTGCTGGCAGTGAATTTGAGCACTTAACAAGTTTCGACTAATTGCATATAATCGAAACACTCAAGTGCCTCAAGGAGATTTACCGTGCGCTCTTCCACTGCCATTCCTTCACCTCAAGGCTTTGACCCTGCATTACGCGGAGTTTGCGAGAAATCGGCGCGTTCGGTCATGTCCGTCCTGCGTCGTGAGGCACCAGCGGGTACATCGCCAGAAATCATGATGGACTTTGCCGCGTCGCTGACAGGTGTCATAGAGCGTACGACTGTCATGCTTCTGGCTGGCAAACAGGTTCGGGTCATTGAAGACGACGAAGCGATCACCACACAGGAGGCAGCAGACTTGCTGAACGTCTCGCGCCCCCACCTGGTCAAACTGCTTGACCGGGGAGAAATCCCGCCTTTACCCAAGGTGGGTCGCCATCGTCGTGTTGCACGTGCCAGCGTTCTCAAATACAAACGCACACGTGATGCCCAACGAGAAACCGCCCTCAAGGAACTCGCTGCGCTCTCCCAGCACCACGGACTTGGCTATTGAGCATGACTCCGGTTGTCGTGCTGGACGCTTGCGTTCTTTATCCTGCGGCACAACGTGACCTCTTTATGTGGCTTGCAGCCGGGGGTGCGATTCGCGCGCACTGGACCAACCAAATCCATGACGAGTGGATGCGCAACGTTGCACGCGATTACGGTGTAGCCCGAAGTGAGCTTGAAAAAGTCGCC
>PHCO01000030.1 GCA_002842265.1 Betaproteobacteria bacterium HGW-Betaproteobacteria-18
TTGTCCAGCCCATGCAGCCCCAACAACTGCTCGGGCCGCAGCCAGCTCAAGCCCCACAAACCCTGGGTCAGGAAGGCATCAGGCAACCAGCCCGACTTGGCCAGCGAGGGCAGCATCAGCGTGTAGCCCCACATCACAAAGCCGGCCAGCAAACCCACCAGCGCACCCCGGCGCGTGGCCCCTTTCCAGTACAGGCCGCCCAGCACCGCGGGGGCAAACTGGGCCACCGCCGCAAAGCTGATGAGGCCAATGCTCACCAGCGCATAGGCCTCGCCCGCCAAATGAAAATAGACATAGCCCAGCACCAGCACCAGCAAAATGGCAGCACGACGAATGACCAGCAGCACACGCGTCAAGTCATGCCCGGCCTCCGTCCTGAAATGGCGGGTGCGCAGCAGCAAGGGCATCACCAGTTCGTTGCAAACCATGGTCGATACCGCAATGGTTTCCACGATCACCATGCCGGTGGCGGCTGACAGACCGCCAATAAAGGCAAACAGCGCCAGCGCCGGCTGTCCGGCCGCCAAAGGCAGCGACAACACAAAATTATCGGCATTCATCTGCCCCGGCCCGAAATACAACAAGCCGCCCAAGGCAATCGGCAAGACAAACAGGTTGATGGCCAGCAGGTACAGCGGAAAGACCCAGACCGCGCGGCGCAGATGGCTCTCGCGCACGTTTTCGACCACCATCACCTGAAACTGGCGTGGTAAAAAGATCACCGACAACATCGACAGCAAGGTCAACGCAAACCACTGGGTCCAGGCAAAACTGCCACCCTGCTCCAGTCGCAGCAATTTGGCCAGGTCGGGCACGGCGTGTGCCCGCGTGAACAAGTCA
Source organism: Betaproteobacteria bacterium HGW-Betaproteobacteria-18 (assembly GCA_002842265.1). Classification (GTDB taxonomy): domain Bacteria; phylum Pseudomonadota; class Gammaproteobacteria; order Burkholderiales; family Burkholderiaceae_C; genus Rhodoferax. Next base: position 841 of record PHCO01000030.1, read on the forward strand.
GCCAGGCCATTGAACAGGCCATAGACCACGAACAAACCCACCGCCAGAAAAGCAATCAGTTTGACCACCGACTCAAAGGCAATCGCCGCCACCATCCCCTCATGGCGTTCGGCCGAATCCAGGTGCCGGGCACCAAACACCATGGTGAAACCCGCCAGCGCCAACGCCATGTAGAAGGTGCTGTCCTGCGCCCAATGCGCTTGCACCGGCAACTCGCCCAGCGTTTTCGCCGTGAGCAGTCCATAACCGGCCGAGACCGCCTTGAGCTGCAGCGCGATGTAGGGCACGATACCCACCACGGCAATGAGCGTGACCAGCCCCGCCAGCAACGGACTTTTGCCATAGCGGCTGCCAATGAAGTCGGCAATCGAGGTGATGCGGTAGGTTTTGGCGATGCGGATCATCTTGCGCAGCACCAGCCAGCCCAATGTCATGGCCAGCGTCGGCCCCAGGTAAATCGGTAAAAACCAGATACCACCCGAGGCGGCGCGGCCAACGCTGCCAAAGTAGGTCCAGGCGGTGCAATAGACCGCCAGCGACAAGGCATAGGTCCAGGGGTTGGCAATGATGGAGCGGCCTTGCGCCGCACGCCAGTCGCCAAACGTGGCCACCGCGAACAGCAGCAGCAGGTACGCAAACGAAGCCCCGACAACCAGCACGGGTGACAGCATGGCTAGTCGTCCTTGGCCTCAGGCGTGCGCCGCTCCATCAGCCACGCCAGCACCACGATCAACAAGACCCACAAAGCCAGCAACGCCGCCGGAAACAAAGGCAGCCCCAGTACCGTGGTATCCACGTCCCACAAACCCAGCAAAGGAAAGTTCAGCAGCACCCAGCCACAGCAAAACAAAGCCACCAGACGCTGGGTTGTCAAGCTGTTGGCCATGATTGCATCACTAAAAAATAGACAGGTCAGCCACTCAGGTCTTACCCTTGAGCCAACTGGCATGGGCATGGCGGCTGAGGGCAAAACTGGCAATGAACTTGCACCAGATGGTGCTGCCGGCAATGGCGCTCCAGGTGCTGTATTCCCAGTACCCCAGGAGTACGGCACCAATCACACACACCACGATCACCCCGGCCACCAGATTGATCGCCATCTCATAGGGGGCAAATTTTTCGGGGTTGGGGGGCGCCTCGCCACGCTTGATGCCCACTTCAGAAAAGTCCCGCTTCACCACAATGCGCCAGGCCCGGCGCAGCCAGACAAAGCTGATCGGGAACAGCGCCAAAAACAAAATCCACGTCATTGCGACGCTGATATCAAACACCATGCCAAGCTCCAGTTCAAGAAAAAAAGCCCTGCCAGTATGACCGACAGGGCTTTCATTGTCACCCCTACCTACAGAGGCAGGCAAGCGGGTGACTCAGATCATCAAAGCACCTTTTAGTGGGCACCATCCACCAGCTTGGAGCCGCGCGGAATACGCACGGATTCCACCATGTGCTGGATATGCTCAGGTGGCTCGGGGGTAACCTTGTCCACAGCAAAAGCCACGGCAAAGTTCACCAGCGCGCCAATGGCACCGAAGGCTTCAGGCGTGATGCCAAAGAAGGGGTTGGCTCCACCGATCAAGGGCAGGAAGTCCGTGCCTTTGATGAAGAAGATACCCTTGTGGGCAAACACATAGAACAGGGTAACGAACAAACCTGCCAGCATACCGGCCATGGCGCCTTCCTTGTTCATCTTCTTGCTGAATATCCCCATCATGATGGCGGGGAACAGCGAAGAAGCCGCAATACCGAAGGCCAGCGCCACAGTACCCGCAGCAAACCCGGGCGGATTCAAGCCCAGGTATCCTGCCACCACAATCGACACAGCCATGGCAATCTTGCCCGCCATCAACTCACCTTTTTCAGAGATCTCCGGCACAAAGATGCCCTTGATCAGGTCGTGCGAGATCGCGGACGAAATAGCCATCAGCAAACCAGCCGCCGTAGAAAGCGCAGCAGCCAGGCCGCCAGCCGCCACCAGACCGATCACCCAGTTGGGCAGCAACGCGATTTCAGGGTTGGCCAACACAATGATGTCGGCGTTCACTGTCAGCTCATTGCCCTTCCAGCCAGCAGCAGTCGCTTTGGCTTTGGCGGTTTCGTTCTTGGTCTTGTCGTTGTAGTACTGGATGCGGCCATCGCCGTTCTTGTCTTCAAACTTCAGCAGACCGGTCTTTTCCCAACGCTTCATCCAGTCAGGACGACCTTCGGCCAGGATGCTGGCTTCAGGTGCATACAAGTCACCACCCGCGTTCACTGCGGAATTGATGGTGGCATGCAGGTTCAACTTGGCCATGGCCGCCACAGCAGGTGCCGTGGTGTACAGAATGGCAATGAAGACCAGCGCCCAGCCGGCGCTTGAGCGTGCGTCTTTCACGGTAGGTACCGTGAAGAATCGCATGATCACGTGCGGCAAGCCTGCAGTACCAATCATCAGCGACATGGTATAGACAAACATGTTGAGTGTGCTGCCCGCCGTGGTGGTGGTGTATTTGCCAAAACCAAGGTCAGTCACCACCGAGTCCAGCTTCATCAGCAAGGACACATCGGTGCCCGCCATGGTCGAGCCCAGACCCAATTGAGGGATGGCCACGCCCGTGAGTTGCAAGGAGATGAAGATCGCCGGAATGGTGTAGGCCAGAATCAGCACAATGTACTGCGCCACCTGGGTGTAGGTGATGCCCTTCATGCCGCCGAACACGGCGTACAAAAACACGATGCCCATACCGACGTAAATGCCCACTTCACTGGACACGCCCAGGAAACGCGCAAACGCCACACCGACACCGGTCATCTGACCGATGATGTAGGTCAATGACGCAGTGAGCAGGCACAGCACCGCCACCACCGCAGCACCTTTGGAGTAGAAGCGGTCGCCAATGAACTGCGGCACGGTAAATTTGCCGAACTTGCGCAGGTAAGGTGCCAGCAACATGGCCAGCAGCACATAGCCGCCGGTCCAGCCCATCAGGAACAGCGCGCCGCCATAACCCATGTTGGCGATCAAGCCGGCCATGGAGATGAAGGACGCAGCACTCATCCAGTCGGCGCCGGTAGCCATGCCGTTCAACACCGGGTGCACCGAGCCGCCCGCAGAGTAAAACTCACTGGTGGTACCGGCACGTGCCCAGATGGCAATACCGATGTAGAGCGCAAAGCTCAAGCCCACCATAAGGTAGATTGTGGTTTGAAGATCCATGTTTTAGTCCTCAGTCTTCATGAACATCAAACTTGATGTCCAGGTTGTTCATGCGCCAGGCGTAATAAAAAATCTGCGCCACAAAGATGTACATGGAGCCCTGTTGTGCAAACCAGAATCCAAGCGGATAGCCACCGAGGTGGAATTGGTTGAAAAATTCAACAAATAAAATGCCCGCCCCAAAAGAAACCAGAAACCAGAGGATCAGCACATTCCTCAGTAGTTTCAGGGTTTCCTTCCAGTAGGCACCACTGTCGTAGTCATGCTTCATGAAGTCTCCTGATTAGAAATAAAGACAAAACAGCAATTGCTTGCTGCGCCCGTACATTACGCGGTTTCCAGACCGCAGTGTTGCGGGGTGGACTATCACGGGGCTTCCTTACAGTTATCTGATGAAAAGCACGGGAATTTGTGAAACAAGGGTAAACACTTATCAACTATATTTTTCAAGGCCAATTGTTGCTTTACATCAAACACCAGGCAATTGGGTGTAATAACCATGCCAGCCCAACCCAGCCTGCCCCCACCGACCAACCGTCCTACCTGTAAGAATTCTCAACCCCCTGCGACTGAATGTGTTTACCTCATTGCATTTGACCCATGTTTGACCGCTCTGTCAGCCAACGTATCGCCCCCTTGGCCCGTGTTTTTATTGAACTGGCCTACGGTTTTGCCACGCTGTGCGTCATCACCACGGCCACGCGCATCTGGTGGGGCTGGAAGGCCTTTCAGTAGCGACAATAGCAGGGCAGCAGCCCGGCCCATGTGGCCCAATGCGCTGGCTGCCCCCTGAAACCTGAAGCACAAACACATGAAACATCTGGTCATGCTCGGTGCGGGCCACGCCCACGTGCACCTGCTCTCCACCCTGGCGCTGCAGCCCATGGCGGGCGTGCAAATCACGCTGGTCGCGCCCTACCCGCGTCAGTTGTATTCGGGTATGGTGCCGGGCTTTGTGGCGGGCCATTACACGCTGGAAGACTGCGTGATCCCGCTGGCACCCTTTCTAAAAAACACGGCCATCAGCTGGCGGCAACGCAGCGCCAGCGGGCTCGATGCAGCCACGCGCACGGTCACACTCGATGACGGCAGCACGCTGCATTACGACGTGCTGTCGATCAACAGCGGCCCGGTGCAGGACCGGCCCAAGATCGAGGCCATGATGCCCGGTGCGCGCGAGCACGCGCTGTTTGTGCGGCCGATCGAGGTGTTTGGCGCGTTGTGGCCCAAAGTGCTGGCGCTGGGGCAGCAAAAGCCGCTGCGCGTGGCCCTGATTGGCGGCGGCGCAGCGGGGTTCGAGCTGGCCTGTGCGGTGGCGCACCGGCTGCCTGATTCGTCTGTGACACTGCTCAGCGGCGACGCCCCGGTGGGCGCCAACTACCTGCCCGCAGTGCAAGCCAGGGTGACGCAAGCGCTCAAAAAACGGCGCATCACGGTCATCCAGGAGCGCGCGATCGGCCTCAAAGCAGGCGAAGTCACGCTGGCCAGCGGTACCCGCCTGGCCTGTGACGTGCCCCTCATCGCCATCGGCGCGCAAGCCCCCGCCTGGCTGCAAGGCAGTGGCCTGGCGCTGGATGCGCAGGGTTTTGTGGCGGTGGATGCGTTTCAGCGCGCCACCAGCCACCCCGAGGTGTTCGCGGCGGGCGACATGGCCACCCGCGTTGACCTGGACTTGCCACGCAGCGGCGTGTATGCCGTGCGCGCCGGGCCGCCGCTCACGCAGAACTTGCGCGCCGTGCTGGCCGGGGTTGCACCCAAGGCTTACACCCCCCAGGAAAAGACCCTGAACCTGCTGTCGTGCGGCGACCGGCGCGCCATTGCCAGTTGGGGCAACTGGTCGGCGCAAGGACGCTGGGTGTGGCGGCTCAAGGACTGGATTGACCGGGGCTTTGTCAAAAAATACAACCGTAGCTAGCGCAGCACCAGACTGGCCGTGCCATTGAAGGCGGCCACACCGCCAATGTCAGTCGCATCGGCAAAGCCATGATCCCGGAAAATCGCCATCACTTTGTCAACCTCTGATGGCGCACAGCTCACCAGCAGGCCGCCGCTGGTTTGCGGGTCGGTCAGCAAGGCTTGCTCAACGCCAGAAAAGCCGGCTGGCAAACGCACCTCGTGACCATAAGCCGCCCAATTGCGGCCCGACGCACCGGTGATGCACCCCTGCTGCGCCAGTTCGCGCACGCCGCTCAAAAACGGTACGTTCTGCCACTCCAGTTGCACCGTGCAACGGGCGCCGCGCGCCATCTCCAGCGCGTGGCCAGCCAGCGCAAAGCCGGTGACATCAGTCATGGCATGCACGCCGTCGAGCGCCGCCAGCGCCGGGCCAGGCGTGTTGAGCTGGGTGGTGACGCGCATCATTTGGGCGTAGCCAGCGGCGTCGAGCTTGTCTTTTTTGAGCGCCGCCGACATCACTCCGACACCCAGCGGCTTGCCCAGAATCAGGCGGTCGCCCACCTGCGCGCCGGCGTTGCGCTTGACCCGGCCCGGGTGCATCAGGCCCATCGCGACCAGGCCATAAATCGGCTCGACCGAGTCGATGGTGTGGCCCCCGGCAATCGGGATGCCGGCGGCGCGGCAAACGCTGGCGCCGCCTTCCAGAATCTTGCCAATGGTCTCGACCGAGAGCACGGCAATCGGCATGCCCACCAGCGCCAGCGCCATGATCGGTGTGCCGCCCATGGCATAGACGTCGCTGATGGCGTTGGTGGCGGCAATGCGGCCAAAGTCGAACGGGTCATCGACGATCGGCATGAAAAAGTCGGTGGTGGCAATCAGCGCCTGCTCTTCGTTGAGCTGGTACACCGCTGCGTCGTCCGAGGTCTCGATGCCCACCAGCAACGCCTTGGGGATCGGCATGGCCGTGGTGCCCTTGAGAATGCTGGACAGCACACCGGGGGCAATCTTGCAACCGCAACCGCCGCCATGCGACAGGCTGGTCAGGCGTGGCTCGGTGCGCGCGGGGGCTGCCGCAGGGGCAGGAAAAAGTGTTTGTTCAGCAGACATCGGGGTCGCCACCGCGTTGGGTGGTTGATCAATCAAAGTGCCATTATCCAGCGCATCCCGATTTGCACAGCCAGCTCATGCCTGGCTGGCTTTCACGCAGGCCGTGCACAAGCAGGCAACGCCTTGCGCCGTCTCCGGAATTTTGTTCAGCAACTCGGCACTGAACTGCGTCTGGGTGCACCAGCAGGGGGGCTGCGGGATGCCGGTGGCGAGCTGAACCTCCATAGCACACTGGTTGGGCTGGCCGCACAGGGGGCAGTTTTGAGGATTGAGGGATGGGGTCGGTGTCATTTTGATGCTCAGGAATATTTCAACTGATTTTATGGAATGCCGGTGAGCCTGCGCTTCTGATTTACCTGATACTGACGCCACAGGGAAAAGACAAGCTTGATAGAGTCACAATCTACTGGCCAAGAAAACCAAAATTAAAACTCACTCCATGTCACGAATTTTTGACAACATCGACCAAGACCTGTTGAGCACGCTGCGGGCCACTATGCAGGTCTCCCAACGGTCTGATTTTTGTGTGGGCTACCTGAACCTGCGGGGCTGGCAGGCAATTGACGACTTAATTGCGCCGTGGGACCCAGCCGCAGGACAGGTGTGCCGGGTGTTGGTGGGCATGCAGCGGCCGCCCTATGAAGAAATCCGCGAGTTGTACCGCCACTCCAATGAATCAGGTTTGATCGACAACGCCACCGCCAGCCGCCTGAAAACCCAGTTTGCCGCGCACTTGCGCGAGCAGATTACCTTGGGCATTCCCACCGGCAAAGATGAGGCCGGGTTGCGTACCCTGGCACGCCAACTCCGGGCCGGACAAGTCGTCGTCAAGCTTTTTTTACCTTACCCGCTGCACGCCAAGCTGTATCTGCTGTTTCGCGATGATGTCAATAACCCCATCACTGGCTTTGTGGGCAGCAGTAACCTGACACTCTCAGGTCTGTCCAAACAAGGTGAACTCAACGTCGATGTACTTGACCATCAAGGCACCGAAAAACTCTCTCACTGGTTTGATGCCCGCTGGGACGAGCGCTGGGCGTTGGACGTTTCAGAAGAATTGGCCATCATCATTGAGACCAGTTGGGCGCGCGAAGAGGCTATTCCCCCGCACCACATTTACCTCAACATTGCCTACCACCTCAGCACCGAGGCGCGTGCCGGGTTGAGCCAGTTCCGGCTACCTGCCCGCTTTGAACAGGAACTGTTTGAATTCCAAAAAAGCGCCGTCAAGATTGCCGCACGGCATCTACACCGCCGGGGTGGCGTGATGATTGGTGACGTGGTGGGTTTGGGCAAAACCATCATGGCCACTGCCCTGGCGCGCATGTTTGAGGACGATCTGGGGTACGAGACCCTCATCATCTGCCCGAAAAATCTGGAACCCATGTGGGAGAGTTACCGCACCGGTTATGGCCTGCGCGGCATGGTTTTGCCGGTGTCGCAGGTCACCAAAAAGCTGCCTGACCTGAAACGCTACCGCCTGGTACTGATAGATGAGAGCCACAACCTGCGCAACCGCGAGGGTCGTCGCTACAAAGCCATTGCCGACTACATCAAAAGCTGCGATGCCAAGGTCATTTTGCTCACCGCCACGCCATACAACAAAACCAAGGCCGACCTGTCTTCCCAGTTGCGCCTGTTCATTGACGAAAAAGCCAACATTGGCATCCGCCCCGAGCACCACATGCGTAAAACCGGCATGGGCGAAGCCGAGTTCGAGCGCAAGCACCAGTGCCGGGTCAACTCCATTCTGGCGATTGAAAAGAGTGACGAATTTGACGACTGGCGCGAGTTGATACGTTTGTACATGGTGCGGCGCACCCGTAGCTTTATCGTCCAGCACTACACCAAGGCTGACAAAAATGGCCGCCGCTACATTTCAGGCAAAGACGATGAGAAGCGTTACTTCCCGGCTCGCTTACCCATCTCCCTCACCTTTGAAGTCAATGAGTCTGACCCGTCAGACCGTTATGCCCGGCTTTACTCATCTCGTGTGGTTGACGAAATCAATGCCCTGCATGTGCCACGTTATGGGCTGGGTTTGTATGTGGACCCACAAGCCAAAAAAGCCGCAACACCTGCTGAGCACAAGCAAATTGAAAACCTCGGCAAGGCCGGTAAGCGGCTCATGGGCTTTTGCCGTACCAATTTGTTCAAGCGGCTCGAATCCAGCGGGTTCTCATTTTTGCAGTCGATCGACCGGCACATCTTGCGCAATCAAATTTACCTGTACGCCATTGAAAACGGCCTTGACCTGCCTGTTGGCGTGCTGGATGCCGGCTTGCTGGACCTGGAACGCGTCGATGAAGATGCGGATGGCATCGAGGGCGACCAGGAAGACCTGCTGGATGGTCTGGTAGAAGCGGTGGCACTGGAGGACACTGTGCCTGACACCATGGCCCGCGCCAAAGCCGTGTATGAGCAATATGCCACCCAATACAAGAAGCGGTTCAAGTGGTTGCGCCCCGGCTTGTTCAAATCCAGCTTGACCCAAAATCTGGCACAAGACACACAGACGCTGCGCGAACTCCTCAACGCCCAAGGCCCCTGGGACCCCGCCAAAGACCACAAGCTGCAAGCCTTTTTGCGCCTGGTCAAGCAAACCCATGGCAAAGACAAGGTACTCCTGTTTACCCAGTTTGCCGACACCGCGCGCTACCTGGCCCGTGAAGCCCGGGCGGCCGGGGTCGCGCACGTTGAGGTCGCCACTGGCGCCAGCGCCGACCCCTACGCGCTGGCCTGCCGTTTTAGCCCAAAGTCCAATAACAAGCCTGTGGTCAAAGCCGACGAGGTGCGGGTGTTGATTTGCACGGATGTCCTGTCGGAAGGCCAAAACCTGCAAGACAGCAACGTGGTGGTCAATTTTGATTTGCCCTGGGCCATCATCCGACTGATTCAGCGTGCCGGCCGGGTGGACCGCATTGGCCAGCAAGCGGAAGAGATTTTTTGCTACTCATTTTTACCTGCCGATGGTGTCGAGCAGCTTATTCAACTGCGATCACGAATCCGCCAGCGCCTGCAAGAAAACGCCGAGGTGGTTGGCACCGACGAGTCCTTCTTTGAAGACGAAGAAGCCAACACCATCCGCAACCTGTACACCGAGCAGCAAGGTGTGCTGGACGACAACGACGACGAGGTGGACCTGACCTCTTACGCCTGGCAAATATGGAAGCAGGCCACGCAGGATGACCCCGACCTGGCCCGTGCCGTGGAATCCTTGCCGCCCGTTGTTTATTCCGCCAAGACCATGACCACCGTTCGCGCTGAGCTTGTCGAAGCGTCGGGTAACCCTGCGGTCAATCAGGGCGGCGCGCTGGTCTATGTCAAGTCCCCAGAAGGCAATGACCACCTGGCATGGGTTGGCGTCAATGGCAAAACTGTGACCGAATCACATTTCACCGTGCTGCGTGCCGCCGAGTGCTTACCCAACACACCCGCCGTGCCAAGGTTTGAACATCACCATGAGCTGGTCGCCCACGGCCTGCAACTGGCAGTGAGCCAGGACAAAGCGGTGGGCGGCGGCCTGGGCCGCCCCAGCAGCCCGCGCCGTCGCGCCTATGAGCGGCTCAAACCCTACGCCTCCGAGCAGATGAAAACCTTGTTTCGCGACGAAGAACTGGAGCGCGCGCTGGACGACCTCTACCAGCGCCCATTGCTGGAAACCGCCGCCGACCTGCTCAACCGCCTGATGCGCAGCGGTGTCAACGACGAAGAGCTGGCGGGTGCCGTCAAATCCCTGCGCGAAGAAAACCGACTCACCTACACCGAAGACGACACCACCCTGCGCGAGCCGCGCGTGGTGTGCTCGATGGGGTTGGTGCCGCAGCCTTAAGGAATACTTAATGACATAGTTATCGCCATTAAAGTTTTCATAAGCTGCTGATTTGTTTGACTTTTACGCCTGAGGCAGACAAAGTTTATAACAAATAATAAACATTAACTCCCAATGACTGATTTCAATCAAGAACACATCAAACAGTTTCGCTTTAAACAACTGTTCAACGAACTGGGTTGGGACTTGCCCGCGCAGCAGCAGCCCTACAGCGTAATGGTGGGCGACCAGGTTTGGCTAATGGAGGTCATTGCGGTTAAAAAGGGCGTGCAAATTCTTCATTGCCTGCCCGATGCCAATGGCGCGTTACCCGCCTACGCCACGCGCCAAAAAATTGAGCGAAAAGTGACCGCCGATGTGCGCGAACATTTGATTGTCTTCACCGATGCTGCCAAAACCATCCAGGTCTGGCAATGGGTGAACCGCACGCAGGGCAAAACCGCGCAATACCGTGAGGTCCACTTCCGTGGCGGTGAGGCACCCGAGCTGCTGACGCAAAAGTTAAGCCGCCTCCAGTTCACACTGAATGAGGAAGAACTGCTCACTGTACTGGGTGTCACCGCCCGGCTGGACGATGCCAGCCCGCGCGACAAAGTCACCAAAAAGTTTTACACCGAGTTTGAAAAACAACGCAAAGCCTTCGCTGCATTTATAGAAGGCATCCCCGAGGTAGAGGAGCACCAGCGCTGGTACACCGCCGTGTTGATTGACCGGCTCATGTTCTTGTGGTTTCTGCAAGAAAAGAGCTTTCTGGACAAAAACAAAACCTACCTGCAGGCCCGGCTGGCAAAGCATCTGGCTGCAGAAAGCGGCATCACGTTTTACAAGAGCTTCCTGTGCCCCCTGTTCTTCCGTGGCTTTGCTGAAGAGCGCACGGCTACCAACCGCAGCGCAATAGCCGCCGAATTTGGCAACGTGCCATATTTGAACGGTGGTCTGTTTGCCCAGCATGAACTTGAATTGGCTTATGGCGCAGCGCTGGACGTGGCGGATGCGGCATTCAGCAAACTGTTTGCCTTTTTTGACGAGTGGGAGTGGCACCTGGACGAGCGCCCCCTAAAGAGCGGCAAAGAGATCAACCCCGATGTGCTGGGCTACATCTTCGAGAAATTCGTCAACCAGAAGCAAATGGGGGCGTACTACACCAAAGAAGACATCACCGACTACATTGGCAAAAACACCATCATTCCCTGCCTGCTGGGCAAGGTACGCGCCGAGCACCCGGCGGCTTTTGATGCCCTGGCCTGGCCGCTGCTGCAAACCAGTGGTGATGACTACATCTACCCCGCCATGCTCAAAGGCGTGGATGTGCCGTACCCAGCCGACATAGCGAACGGCCTCGACACTGAAGCCCCTGACCTGCTGGCGCGCCGCAAGCCCTGGAACAAACGGGCTGACGATGCGGTCAGCCTGCCCACCGAAATCTGGCGCGAAACCATCGCCCGCCACCAGCGCACCCGCGAGGTGCGCGCCGAGCTGGCCGCCGGGGCCATCACCCAAACTGGCGACCTCATCACCTACAACCTCAACATCCGCCAGTTTGCCCAAGACCTGATCGAGCGCTGTACCGACGTGGCCTTGCTCAAGAGCTTCTGGTTCAACCTGGCAGGCCGCCTGCCGCGCAAAAGCAACGAGAAGTTTCGCCATGGCCTGAGCGTGCTGGACCCTACCTGTGGCTCAGGCGCCTTTTTGTTTGCCGCGCTCAACATCCTCAAACCACTGTACGACGCAACCCTGCGCACATTACAAGCGGTGCGCGCCGATGCCTTGATTGCCGGTGATACCAGCCACCCAGAAAGGTGGGCCGAGGTGGATGAACTGCTGGCCCGCTTTGCCGCAGAGAAAAGTGAACGGAAGCAGGACTACGCCGTCATTAAACACATCATCGTCAACAACCTGTACGGTGTGGACATTGAAAAACAGGCCACCGAAATTGCCAAACTGCGCCTGTTCCTGAAACTGGTGGCGCTGCTGGAGCCTGGCGATGACATTGAGCCGCTGCCGGATATTGACTTCAACATCCGCCACGGCAACACGCTGGTGGGTTATGCCACGGAGGATGAAACCGAAAAGGCGGTGAAGGGCGCCACCCAGGGCAATCTGTTCAGTGACGCGTGGGAAGACATTCGCATCCGGCTGGTGGCTGTGGAGCAGCAATACAACCAGTTCCAGATTCAGCAGGTGCAGCGCGGCGGCCATGTGTCGCCCGCCGATAAACAGGCGCTGGTGGATACGCTGACCGAGCTGGAAGAGATGCTGAATTACCACCTGGCGCGGGAATATGGGGTCAACACCACCAAGACAAAAGACTACGTGGCCTGGAAAAAATCCCATCAGCCGTTTCATTGGTATGTGGATTTCCACCCGTTGATGGCGGTGGGGGGATTTGATGCAGTCATTGGTAATCCGCCCTACAAGGATCTAAAGGGCGCGGGAGCGGCTGATATTCTGGGATACCGCACTATTGGTACAAAAAATCTTTACCCGCTTTGTTTCGAGCGTTCGCTTGAAATTGGTAGAGAAAATGCTCGCATTGGTTTGATCGTGCCTGTTTCATCAATCTCAACCGATGGCTATAGGTCCTTGCAAACTCTTGTTTTTCACAGAAGCGGTCATCTCAGTTCCTTTGATGATCGACCTTCCCGTCTGTTCGATGGACTTGAACACATTCAGCTAACGATCCATCTGCTTGAGAATAGCCCCGTTGATAATCCCACGTTGTACGTTACGGATTGCAGAAGGTGGTCTGCTGTAGAGCGTTCCGACCTCTTTCCCACTGTGTGTTACTCCATCCCTCCTACTCATGGGCTGCCCAACACAATTCCTAAAGTCCGGTCGAATTTGGAAGCGCAACTGTGGAAACAAGTGTCAAAGTTGAAATTTCCTATGGCTGCCTCTTATGGCGAGGGGAACGTTAACCCAGTAAATTACTCTCGCAAGGTTCATAACTTTATTCAAGCAATTGACTTCATTCCTGAGGTTTATGGTTCTGATGGCATATTGCGACCACCAACTGAGCTGAAACCTCTTCGGTTTCCGAGCCCATCTTTGGCTGGGCTGTCACTTTGTTTGCTCAACTCGTCTTTGTTTCGCTGGTATATCCAAGCATTTACTGACTGTAGACATGTCAATAGACGAGAGGTGGACAATTTTCCCTTTACAAGCGGAAGCGGCCAGGACGTTGGAAGCCACTGGGTTGCACTGGGCAATTCTCTAAGCGAGTCACTGCGCGCCAATAGTGAGTTTCGGTCAATGAAATTTGCGCATGACCACCTTCGAGTTCAGTGCATTATTCCAAAACGCTCGAAATCACTTATTGATGAGATTGATGTTGCGTTGGGTGCTCATTTCGGGCTCTCACAGGAACAGCTTGATTTCGTCATCAATTACGACATCAAATACCGCATGGGTCAAAGCACGGAGAGTGAAGATGATTGACCTCTCCCCCGCCCAATCTGCCGACCGCATCACCGCCCTGCTGGCCGCGCACGAGAGTCGGACTCTCGACTTCAAGCGCATCAGCGGCAAGCAAAACCGCATGTATGAGGCCGTCTGCGCCTTTGCCAATACCGACGGCGGTTTGCTGGTGATTGGTATTGGTGATGCCAAAGCCATGAAACCGGGTGACAAACCGCCAAGCCGCCTGTTTGGCATTGAAGAAAACCCGGAAGGGTTTGACAACTTTCGCACCGAATTGCTGACGCGTTTTACGCCCGCCATCACCCGGCTGCACTGGATTCGGGTGGCCTGCACCTTGCACAACGGCCAGCCGGGGCATGTGGTGCTGTTGCGGGTGGAGAAAAGTGACCAGGTGCATTCTGTGGTTGGCAACGGCACCTGGACGCGGCTTGATGCCAGCAACCGGGAGCTGAACGCTGCAGAAATTGCCGACCTGGCCTACCAGCGCGGCGTGAAAAGTGCCGAGACCCTGCCCATGCCGGTGGCTCTGAATCTGCTGGAGTCTGACGCATGGCGAAGCTACTGCACTACGCGTGGCTTGGCGGATGCTGATCTTGCGCTGCGCTTGCCAAAATTGGGGCTAGCCATGCAAGGGGCCGATGGTTTGCAACCCTTACTGGCCGCTATATTGTTGTTTGCTGATGAGCCCGGGGCGCTGCTGGCCGGGCAAGGTATGCGGGCGGACATTCGCGTTTTTCATTACCAGGGGCGTGCTGTGCAGCGGGGCGCGGTGCCAAACTTGTTGCTGCCACCCAAGACGATCAGTGGCCCGGTGGTTGAGCAAATCGCCAAAGCGCAAGCCTATGTGCTGGAGCGGTTGGCGGTGGGGCTGACGATGGAGGGCTCGGGCTTCAAGACGCGCTACCGATTCCCTGAGCGGGTGATCAAAGAAGCCATCACCAATGCCGTGGTGCACCGTGACTACCGGTTGAACCGGGATATTCATATTCGTATTTTTGATGACCGCGTCGAGGTTGAAAGCCCTGGGCGCTTGCCTGGCAGTTTGACACCTGCCACCATTGACAAGGCCGGGTCAATGCCTCGCAACAGTCTACTGGCACGGAACCTGCGCGAGTTTCCGGCACCTCCCAATGTTGACGCGGGCGAAGGCGTGCCGATGATGTTTGCGCAGATGGCACAGGCCAATTTGTACGAGCCGCTGTACCGGGAGCAACTTGACGGTGCTGTGCCCACGTTGCTGGTGACTTTGCTCAACGAAGAGCGGCCACCCCTGTGGGTGCAGGTGAGTGACTGGATTGACCGAAACGGCCCCATTGCCAACGGGAAGCTGCGCGAGATTTCGGATTTGGACACATTGGCCGCTTCCAAGCAACTGCGTCAATGGGTGGCACAGGGCGTGCTGGTTGCCTTGCCAGCGCCGTCACGACAGCAAGCCAGCTACACCAAACCAGAGTTGGCTGGGCTGCTGGATTTGACACGTTCATTATCTTTTCTCCTGGAAAATGAAAATGAAAACGGCGAAAAATCTTTATAAATCAACCATCTGTCGATGCCGTCATTATCTGGAGCCGACTTAACAAAGGGTAAACCCTTGGCATTTGACGCCTGGGCGCATGGGCCTGAAGGTGAATTTTCGGGCTGCGGAAACCGTGGGCTTTTGGATGGCGAGTTAACAGCTTTTTTTGCGTCTCGCCAATGTCCTGGCACCGCTATTCGTGCAGCGATGGACTGGGCTTTGCAGCAAGCCCGTGCCAGACAAGTGGTCGTCAGCGGTTTTCACTCGCCGCTGGAGCAATCGGTTTTAAACGTTTTGATAGTCGCCAGTAGTCCGGCGGTGGTGGTGTTGGCTAGGCCACTGGAAGGTGCCAAGCTGCCGCCGGAGTGGATCGAGCCGTTGACGCAGGGGCATCTGGCCGTGGTGAGCCATGAGGCAACTGCAAATCGACTGACCCAGAAACTGGCTGATGCGCGCAATGTGCAGGTGGCGCAACTGGCCCAGAAGATCGTGGTGGCACATGCCAGCCCAAACTGTTCTTTGGCGAAGTTACTGACTCAGTGGCGCCTGAATGACCGCCGGGTTCACTTGCTCTCAGATGACTAGCCAGCGATCACTAAAGACTACCGATTGCTCTTGTTTCATTATCTTAAGGCTTGGATAATGAAATCAAAAAATGTAAAATATTGTTTACATTCAATGACTTAATGATATACCCATTATCATTTACTGGACGAATAACCAGTTTTCTGAATGATTGCGATTTGAATCAGAAACGGCATCCGAAGATGCCATCCATATAAAAGATCCGATTTGCAGTCTGATTTCAATCTTGCCCTCAATTTCCTGGGGATTGCATTTGGGGAATTGTTCTAAAGACAATGCAGACACGGATAAATTTGAACTCACAAAATCAACCAGACTGTCGCAACCACGGCTCAAAGGCTTTGGCCAGCTTTTGCAGCACGGCCGGGTCAGGCAAAGGCAAACGCACGCTGGCCTGGCCCGTGACGGGATCACGCTCAATCTGGATCGGTGGCACGGCCTGGCTGGCGCCACCCGCAGCGCGAGACACCGCCAGACCTTGCAGCAAGGCGGCACCGGCTTCAAGAATGGCCGCCCAGGGATCCGTTGGTGGGGCTGAAGACACCGCCGGGCTGGCATCGCCATCGAACGCAACAGGTGACGCCGGGACCGGTTCCGCACACGCTTGACTCACCACATCATTCACCGCCTCGCCTTCACTTGCAGCCACAACATGTTCAGCGGCTTCGCGCGCATCATTGACAGCACCGGCGTCAGGACCATCGGAGGCAGCATCTGCCTCGCCCACGGCGGCGGTCACTTTTTCCACACTTTCCATGAACTTGGACAGGCGCGTGCCTTGCATGAAGACCTCATTGGCACCGCCGTCGAGCACGCCGGCAAACAATGACTTCTTGAACGCCAGCACCCCCAAAATGCCTTCCTCAATGCTGCCCTGGCCGACAAAATTGATCACTTGCACGCCCCGCGACTGGCCCATGCGGTGCACGCGGCCAATGCGCTGCTCCAGCACGGCGGGGTTCCACGGCATGTCCATATTGACCACGACCGCAGCGGCGTGCTGCAGGTTCAGGCCCACGCCACCGGCATCGGTGGACAAAAACAGGCGACAGTTGGCATCGGTATGAAAGGTCTCCACCAGCGCGCCGCGCTGGTCGCCCGGCACGCTGCCCGAAAACAGCACATGCCCCCAGCCCCGCGCTGCCAGCCGACGCTGGATCAGCGCGTGGGTGGCCAGCCATTGGCTGAACACCACGGCCTTGGCGCTTGGGTCTTCCAACAGTTCGTCCAGCACGTTCATGAGCTCGTCAACCTTGTTGCCATGGTCGGTTTCGTGGTCCAGCAGATAGGTGCTGTTGCAGGCCATGCGCATGTTTTGCAAGGCGCAATGCAGGCGGCGCTGGTCGGTGTCTGACAAAAAGCCGGTCTTGCGCCAGCGCGCCACGATGCGCGTCACGGTTTCGCCGTTTTCGTCATGGTGCACTCGCTGCTCGGGCGTGAGCGGCACAAAGATGCGGTTGTCCACGCGCTCGGGCAACTGCGTCAGCACCTCGGCCTTGCGCCGGCGCAGCATCACCGGCGCCAGTGTTTTGCCAATGTGATCCAGGCCGCAGTAGCCCACCACGCGACCCGATTCGTCGCGCAGTTGGTGTTCATCGAGCAGGCGCCAGGTGGGGCCAAGCCGGTGCTGGTCGACAAACTGCACGATCGAGATCAGCTCTTCGAGCCGGTTTTCCAGCGGCGTGCCGGTCAGCACGATGGCATAGGGGCTGACCACGCGCTTCAAGGCGCGCGCGGCAATGGTGTTCCAGTTTTTGATGCGCTGCGCCTCGTCGGCAATCACCAGGTCAGGCGCCCAGGCGGCAATCAGGTCCGCGTCGCGCGCCAACGTTTCGTAATGGGTGATCTTGCAAAACACGTCCTCCTGGTACTGCACCTGGCGCTTGCTGCGCAAGCCGTGGATGACCTGTGCCGGGCGCTCGGTGAAGCGGGCAAACTCGTTTTTCCACTGGTGCTTGAGTGAGGTCGGGCACACCACCAGCACTCGCTGCACGCCAAAGTGGCGCGCCAGCAGCTCGGCAGCGGCAATGGCCTGGATGGTTTTGCCCAAGCCCATCTCGTCGCCAATCAGGCAGCGGCCCGCACGCGCGGCAAACAGCGTGCCTTGCGCCTGGTACGGGTAGAGCCGGGTCTTGAGCAGCTTGTTCAGCGCCTTGTCATCGGCACCCTTGGGGTAGGCCTTGGCCAGCACCGTGTCGCGTTGCCGGGCATCGCGCTGGTTCGCCACAAACTGCCAGACATCGTCGTAACAACGCAGCTCGTGCCCGGCCTCTTGCGCCGCTTGCAGCAAACCCTGCAAGCCGGTGAAGCCGTCCGGGCGCAGCGCCCAGCGCGCGTCGGCATCGAACAGCACAGTGGCTTGCAAGCGCAAGGCGTCCGGGCAATTGACCCCCAGCCGCAGGCGCACCTGGCGCTGGCCGGCGTAGTCAAGCCAGATTTCGCTGTAAGCAGGTTCGAACCCACGCGCCAAAGCCGCCTTGCCGGCGCGCTTGGCCTGCAACTTGCCCAATGTGAACTCAATGTGTTTGCAAGTCCCCAGATCATTGGTGGCAAAGTCAGGGCAAGTGCAAAAGTTTTGCCCCAAACCTGCACCACGAATGGCCACGCGGTAGTGCGAACGGCTGGCCGGGTTGCTCACGGCAAAGTCAGAGAACACCGGCTCTGAGCCCAGGTTTTTCAGGCCAAAGTCCTGTTCCCGGCCAAACTGGCGGCGCAGCGCGG
>PHCO01000031.1:0-18722 GCA_002842265.1 Betaproteobacteria bacterium HGW-Betaproteobacteria-18
ACCAACAACTCCCTGCAGGATTGGGCCTACGCCCTGCTGGCCGCCGCCGCCTTCATGCTGCTGCTGCTGGCCCTGCGCTGGCTGGTCCTGCGCTACCTGAAGCGGGTCGCCAAAAACACGGAGACCGTGGTTGACGACTTCCTGATTGACGTGCTGTCAGCCACCCGCATCCTGTTGGCCGTCGCACTCAGCCTGTACCTGGGTGCCCATTTTTTGACCCTGCCCGGCGCACTGGAAAAAGTGGTGGATCGCATCTTCATCACCGCCCTGATTTTGCAGGTAGGTTTCTGGTCCACCCGTGGGCTGATTTTCTGGCTGCGCCACCACTTTTCTCAAGGCGGCAAAGAAGACGAGGGCGCGCGCAGCATGAGCCTGTCGCTGCTGTCGTTTTTAGGCCGTGTGGTGATCTGGGTGCTGGTGCTGCTGTCCACCCTGGACAACCTGGGCATCAACGTCACGGCGCTGGTGGCCAGCCTGGGCATTGGCGGTATTGCGGTGGCGCTGGCCATGCAGAACATCCTGGGCGACCTGTTCGCCTCGCTGTCGATTGCCATTGACAAACCGTTCGTGATTGGCGATTTCATCATTCTGGGCAGCGAGATGGGCACCGTGGAGCATGTCGGCCTGAAGACCACGCGCATCCGCAGTCTGGGCGGCGAGCAGATTATTTTGTCCAACAACGATTTGCTCCAAAGCCGCATTCGCAACTACAAACGCATGCAGGAGCGCCGCGCGCTATTTGCCATTGGCGTCACCTACGACACCCCGGCGGAAAAACTTGAAAGTATTCCGAAACTCATCGAGCAGGCGGTTGCGGCACAAGCTGATGCCCGTTTTGACCGCGCCCACTTCAAGAGCTTTGGTGCCTTCTCGCTCGACTTCGAGACGGTCTATTACGTCTTGAAATCTGACTACAACGTGTTCATGAATGTGCAGCAGGCCATCAACCTGCAACTGGTGCGCAGCTTTGCCGAGCACGGCATCGAGTTTGCCTTCCCGACGCAAACCCTGCACCTGCACAGCGACTCGGTCGCGACCAAGGCTGTGAACCAACCCGTCCAAACCATCGAACCAACGATCGCCAACGCATAATCTGTGCCGTGAGCACCTCTACTTTGTTTCGGCCTGTCAGTCGTCGAATGTGGCTTGCCGCCCTGGCAGGCGGGGCTGCGCTGCCCAGCGTTACAAGTGCAAAGGCACGGCCCGACATCACCCTGCGTTTCTCCCATGTGGTGGCCGAAGAAACCCCCAAGGGCCTGGCCGCCAGCCGATTCAAAGTACTGGTCGAGCAACGCAGTGGTGGGCGCATTGGGGTGCAGGTTTTTCCCAACGCGCAGTTGTACGGCGACCATGACGAAATGCAGGCGCTGCAACTGGGCGCGGTGGACCTGGTGGCGCCTTCACTGTCCAAATTTGGCCGCATCGGCCTGCCTGAATTTGAGCTGTTTGACCTGCCGTTCTTGTTTGACGACTTGAGCGCCGTGCGGCGCATCACCTTGGGACCCCTGGGACAAAAGCTGCTGCAAGGGCTGCCGCGCCAGGGGCTCGTGGGCCTGGGGTTTTTTGACAACGGCTTCAAGCAGATGAGCGCCAACCGGCCGCTGCTGGAGCCCAGGGACTTCGTCAATTTGCGCATGCGCGTGCAAGCTTCCCGCGTGATTGCTGCACAAATGCGCGCTTTGGGTGCGCGTCCGGTGACGCTTGCCTTCAGTGAAACCCGTCAGGCCTTGGCCACCGGCGTGGTCGATGGCACCGAAAACCCGGTGTCCAATTTCTGGACGCAACACATGCACGAAGTGCAGAGCGACTTGAGCCTGACCGAGCACGGCTACCTGGGCTACGCGGTGGTCACCAACCAGCGCTTTTGGCAACACCTCAAGACCAGTGACCGTGCGCTGATCAACCAGGCGCTGCAGGAGTCGCTGGCCTTTGCCAACCAGATTGCCGACACCCAAAACGACCAGGCCTTGCAAGCCCTGCGCCAGGCCGGCACCACGCGTATTCACACACTCACCAATGGTCAACGCCAACGCCTGCGCCAAGCCGTGCAACCTGTGCAGCAGCAACTGGCCAGCCGCATTGGCCCCAGCTGGATGCAGGATTTGAAACTTGCCCTGGGTCACGGTTAAGACGCATCAAAGGGTAAACCCTAGCTGTTGAACGCCACAGTTGTCCGCTGCCGCAGTGGCAATTACAGTTGCGCCGTCGATTGAGACATTTAACTAAATGAGGAGACTTGCATGAAATTGAAACTGGTTGCTGCTGGCGTTTTATTGGCCTTCGGTTTGGGCGCTCAAGCGGCCCCGCTCATCATCAAATACAGCCACGTGGTGGCTGACGTCACGCCCAAGGGCCAAGCCGCCTTGAAGTTCAAGGAACTGGCCGAGAAGAAACTGCCGGGCAAGGTTGAGATTCAGGTGTTCCCCAACAGCCAGCTGTTTGGTGACGGCAAGGAAATGGAAGCGCTGCTGCTGGGCGACGTGCAAATTCTGGCCCCCTCGCTGGCCAAATTTGGCAAATACACCAAGCAAATCCAGATCTTCGATTTGCCTTTCCTGTTCAACGACATCCAGGCCGTGGACCGTTTCCAGGGCAGCAAAGAAGGCCTTGGCCTGCTCAACTCCATGGAGAGCAAAGGCATCAAGGGCTTTGGCTTTTTGCACAATGGCATGAAACAACTCTCGGCCAACGTGCCGCTGGGCAGCCCCACCGATGCCAAGGGCCTGAAGTTCCGCATCCAGGCCTCTGACGTGCTGGAAGCCCAGTTCAAGGCCGTTGGCGGTAACCCGCAAAAGCTGGCTTTTGCCGAGGTCTATCAAGCGCTGCAAACCGGCGTGGTTGACGGCACCGAAAACCCCTGGTCCAACATCTACAGCAAGAAGTTCCACGAAGTGCAAAAGTACATCATGGACAGCAACCACGGCGTGCTCGACTACATGGTGATTGGCAACGCCAAATGGTGGGCTGGCCTGCCACCTGATATTCAGAAAGGTTTGTCTGAGGCCATGACCGAGTCCATCAAGTTTGGCAACAAGGTGGCGTTTGACGAAGACATGGCATTCCGCCAGAAAGTCATTGCCGAAAACAAGGCCAAAGTGCTGCCCATGAGCAAGGAGCACCTGACTGCCTGGCGCACCGCCATGAAACCGGTGTGGAGCAAGTTTGAAGGCGATATCGGCAAAGACCTGATCGACTCAGCGCTCAAAGCCAACAAGTAAACCAAGGCTCAACTTGATGCCAACACCCCGGCTTTGTCCGGGGTTTTTTTGGAGTTTTCCATGAAGATTCTTGATCACCTGGAAGAGTGGATCATTGGCCTGATGCTGGCCGCCATGACCGCGCTGACCTTTTTGCAAGTCGTGATGCGCTATGTATTCAACAGCGGTTTTTCGTGGGCCCTGGAGCTCACCACGGTGTTTTTTGCCTTCATGATTTTTGTCGGCATCTCGTACGGTGTGCGCGTGGGCTCGCACATCGGCGTGGATGCGCTGGTGCGCCTGCTCGGCCCGCAACCGCGTCGTGCGGTGTCCATCCTGGCAGTCTTGCTGTGCCTGCTGTATGTCGGCTTCGTGCTCACCGGGTCCATGACCTATGTGCTCAAAATGAAAGACGTTGGCATTGAGTTCGAAGACATGCCGATCGAGCGCTGGCAGGTGCTGGCGGTAATGCCTTTGGGCTTTGTGCTCACCGGCTGGCGCTTCATGCAAATTTTGATCGGACTTGTCACTGGCAAAACCGATAGCCTGAGGCTGGCTGACGAAGCTGCCGAAGCCATGAAACTCAAGTCTGACGAGGTCCAATCATGAACACCCTGGTACTTTTTGCCGTCCTGTTTTTCTGCATGGCCATCGGCATACCGATTGCCGTGAGCCTGGGCCTGTCGAGCCTGCTGACCATCTTTTTCTTTTCGCAGGATTCGCTCGCTTCGATGTCGATCAAGATTTTCGAGACCAGCGAGCACTACACGCTGATGAGCATTCCGTTCTTTGTGCTGGCCGGGGCCTTGATGAGCACCGGCGGCGTGGCCAAGCGCATGGTAGCGTTTGCCATCGCGGCGGTGGGCCACTTGCGCGGCGGGCTGGCCATTGCGTCGATTCTGGCGTGCATGCTGTTTGCCGCGGTGTCGGGTTCCAGCCCGGCCACGGTGGTGGCGATTGGCTCGATCGTGATCGCCGGCATGGTCAAAAACGGCTACCCGAAGGAGTTTGCCGCCGGTGTCATTTGCAACGCGGGTACGCTGGGCATTCTGATTCCACCGTCGATCGTGATGGTGGTGTATTGCGCCGTGACCGAGGAGTCGGTCGGGCGCATCTTCATGGCCGGTGTGGTGCCAGGCTTGTTGCTGGGCTTGATGCTGATGGTGGCCGTGTGGTGGCGCGCCGGCAAGCTTGCCGTCAAACCTCCGCCCAAAGCCAGCATGGGCGAGGTGCTGCGCAGCTTCAAGGACTCGATGTGGGGGCTGGCGCTGCTGGTCATCATCATGGGCGGTATTTACGGCGGCATCTTCACGCCGACCGAGGCGGCAGCGGTGTCGGCAGTCTATGCGCTGATCGTCGCGGTGTTCATTTACCGCGACCTGACGGCCAAACAACTGCCCCACGTGTTCCTGGAAGCGGCCCGCACCACGGTGATGCTGATGTTCATTGTGGCCAATGCCTTGCTGTTTGCCCACGTGCTGACCACCGAGCGCATTCCACAAACCATTGCCGAGCAGATCGTCGGCATGGGCATGACGCCCTGGATGTTCCTGCTGGTGATCAACATCATCCTGCTGGTGGCGGGCAACTTCATGGAACCGACCGGCATCATTCTGATTCTGGCGCCGATCTTTTTCCCGATCGCCAAACAGCTTGGCATCGACCCGATTCATCTGGGCGTGATCATGGTGGTGAACATGGAGATTGGCATGGTGACGCCGCCGGTGGGGCTCAACCTGTTTGTCACCAGCGGGGTCACCGGCATGAACCTGGTGCAGGTGACCAAAGCCGCACTGCCCTGGCTGATGGTGCTGCTGACCTTCCTGGTCATGGTGACCTACATCCCCGCCATCACCCTGACATTGCCAAATTTGATGTTCAACTGATCAAACGGCTGACACCTGGGCGACGCATTCGCCTGTTTTCCAAGTTTCAAGGTGGCTGCAGTGATTACCATTGCAGCCACCTTTTGTTTTTTTGGAGCTAGATTCATGCGCTTGTGGCAACAACCCATCTCTGTGGCAGAACTGACCCGTATCAGCCTGGATACGGCGGCGAGCCACTTGGGCATTGAGTTTTTAGAGGTTGGCGATGACTTCATCACGGCGCGGGTTCCGGTGGACGCGCGCACCCGGCAACCCTTCGGCCTGCTGCACGGCGGTGTCAGCGTGGTGCTGGCTGAAACGCTGGGCTCGGTGGCCGCCAACTATGCCTGCCCTGCGGGCCATCAGGCGGTGGGGCTGGACATCAACGCCAACCATTTACGCGGCGCCAAAAGTGGCTGGGTCACCGGCACCACCCGCCCGGTGCACATTGGCCGCAGCACCCAGGTCTGGCAGATCGACATGGTCAACGACGCGGGTGAAGCCACCTGCGTGTCGCGCATCACCATGGCGATCCTGGTACCGCGCTCGGGCTGACTTGGCAAACGTCACGCCAACGCAGCCGCCGCAATCACCTGCGCCACGGCGGCGGTGAGCTTTTTGGCATACGGCACGTGCAAAAACTCGTTGGGACCGTGGGCATTGCTCTTGGGGCCAAGCACGCCGCACACCATCATCTGCGCCTTGGGAAAGCCGGTGGACAGCATGTTCATGAGCGGAATGGTGCCGCCCTGGCCGATATAGCCGCAGGGCGCGCCGAAATAGTCTTTTGAGGCCGCGTTCAGCGCCTGCTCGAACCACGGCGCGGTGCTCGGCGCGTTCCAGCCGGTGGCGCCGGCGCCGCCCTCGAACGTCACTTTGGCCTGGTAGGGCGCGTTGTCTTCGAGCAGGGTCTTGAGTTCGGCCACGGCGCTGGCCGCGCCGATCAGGGGCGGCAGGCGCAGGCTGAGCTTGAAGGCCGTAAAAGGCCGCAGCACGTTGCCGGCGTTCTTGAGTTCGGGCAGGCCATCGGCACCGGTCACGCTCAAGGTGGGTGTCCAGGTGCGGGCCAGCAGGGCTTGCAAGGGGTCGCTGGTGGTGGGCAGCATGCTCTGGCTGCTGCCGCCGCAATCGGCATGCGCCCAGGGGAAGCGCTTGTAAAGCTCCTCTCCCAGAATCGCGGCTGTGACCTTGGCCTGGTTCAGGCGGTCAGCCGGCACCTCGCAGTGAAAGCTGGCCGGCAGCAGGCGGCCGCTGGCGCTGTCTTCGAGCCGATCCAGCAAATGGCGCAGGATGCGAAAGCTCGACGGCACCAGGCCGCTGGCGTCCCCGGAGTGCACGCCCTCGGTCAGCACCTCGACCTTGAGCGTGCCGCTGGCCATGCCGCGCAGGCTGGTCGTCAGCCACAGTTGGTCGTAGTTGCCGGCACCCGAGTCCAGGCAAATCACCAAGCCGACATCGCCCAACCGTGTGCGCAGCGCGTCAATGTAGGGCAGCAGATCATAGGAACCGCTTTCTTCGCAGGTTTCCACCAGCCCGACGATGCGCGGGTGCGCCGCGCCTTGGGTTTTGAGCGCCTGGATGGCGGTGATGGCGGCGTAAATGGCGTAACCATCGTCGGCGCCGCCACGGCCATAAAGCTTGCCATCTTCATATTTCGGTGTCCACGGCCCCAGATCACTGCGCCAGCCGGTGAATTCGGGCTGCTTGTCGAGGTGGCCGTACATCAGCACGGTCTGGCTCGACACCACCTGGTTGCTGTTACCGGTGGAGGCCGCTACTTCAAAAAACAGCACCGGCGTGCGCCCGGGCAGGCGGATGATCTCCAGCGTCAGGCCCGCCACCTTTTGCGCCTGCACCCACTCAAACGCGTTCTGCACCACGGTGTCAATCAAGCCATGCTGCGCCCAATCGGCATCAAACATGGGCGACTTGGCCGGAATCGCGATGTAGCGGGTGAGTTGGGCCACCAGGTCGGTGTCCCAGGCCTGGCTGATTTGCGTCAGGGCTTGGGCGGTGTTCAGGAGGGATGGGGGGATGCGTGCGTTCATTCAGGATTCCTCGCGTGCTGCGTCAAACGGATGGCCGGATCATGCCACGACTGAACGTGACCCCGTTGCACTTGCCGTCATTGCGAGCCAGCCAAATTGGGCCCGATACCGCACGGACCTTGAACAGGGGGTTTTTCAGCTTTGATTTTTGTGGGGCAGACTTTAGTCTGCCATGGCCGACTGAAGTCGGCCCCACAGCAAACCCAAACTGTGTGTTCATGGAAAGCGAGGCTCTGACGGCTCAAGGTAGCGCATCAGCACAATTTTTCGAACATAAGGTGTTCGAAAAATTCAATCCAAAGCCCTCGGCTTGTGCTCTAACATCGGGGCCACCGTTTCACCTGTGAACTCCCATGGACACCGCCCTGCAACACCTTATAGATCAAATCCAGACCGCTGCGGCGCAACACACCCCGCTGCGAATTCGCGGCGACGGCAGCAAAGATTTTTATGGTGAAACGCTGCAAGGCGAGCTGCTTGACACACGCGCTTATTGCGGCATCGTCAGCTACGAACCCAGCGAGCTGGTGGTGACGGTGCGCGCCGGCACCCCGCTGGCCGAACTCGAAGCCGCGCTGGTAGAAAAAGACCAGTGCCTGGCGTTCGAGCCACCCAGATTTGTGACGCTGGCCGGCACCTGCGGCGGCATGGTGGCGGCGGGCTTGAGCGGCCCGGCGCGCGCCAGCGTGGGCGGCGTGCGCGACTACGTGCTGGGCGTGCAACTCATCAATGGCCGCGGTGAGCACCTCACCTTTGGCGGCCAGGTCATAAAAAACGTGGCCGGCTACGACGTGTCGCGCCTGATGGTGGGAGCCATGGGCACGCTCGGGCTGCTCACCGACATCTCGCTCAAGGTGCTGCCGATAGCGCCCAGTGATGCCACGCTGGTATTTGAGCTTGACCAGGCCACCGCCCTGGCGCAACTGCACCGCTGGGGTACGCAACCACTGCCGCTCAATGCCAGTTGCTGGGTGCGCGACAACACCGCCGCCAACACACCCGAGTTGCTGTTTGTGCGCTTGCGCGGCGCCGTGGCGGCCGTCGAGTCGGCCTGCACAAAGATGCTGCTGGATGTGCCCGGCCGGCGCATGGACAACGCCCAGGCCGGGCTTGACTGGACCGCTTGTCGCGACCTGAAACTGCCTTTCTTCAGCGCACCTGCCAATACCACCGAGCCGCTGGCCCTGTGGCGCTTGAGCGTGCCGCAAACCGCTCCGGCATTCAGCCTGCCCTGGCCGCAGTTGGTGGAATGGCATGGCGGGCAGCGCTGGCTCTGGGCCCCCGAATCGGCCCGGGAACAACTGCGCCAAGCTGCAACTGATGTGGGTGGTTCAGCCAGCATTTTCATTGCCTCAAGCGCCAACAGCACGGGTCCAAAAAACTGTTTCAGCCCTTTGAAGACTACCCTTGAGCAAATCCACCGCCGCCTCAAAGCCGAATTTGATCCGGCAGGCATTTTCAACCCTGGGCGCATGTACCCGGATTTGTAATTCTTCGCGGGACAGACCGCAGCTACTGCGAAGCAGAGCCAGCTCTGTCCCCACCACTTTAGAGACTGTCCATGCAAACCCAACTCGCACCCCAATACCAGGGCACGCCCGACGGTCTGGCGGCTGAAGCCATTCTGCGCAAGTGTGTCCACTGCGGCTTTTGCACCGCCACCTGCCCCACCTACCAGTTGCTCGGGGATGAGCTCGATGGCCCGCGTGGCCGCATTTACCTGATGAAACAGGTGCTCGAAGGTGCCGTCCCTACCCGCAAAACCCAAATGCACCTGGACCGATGCCTGACCTGCCGCAACTGCGAGAGCACTTGCCCCAGCGGCGTGCAATACGGCCATTTGCTCGACATTGGCCGCAAACTGGTCGATGCCCAGGTGCCGCGCCCGGCGGGTGAGCGCGCACTGCGCTGGGCGCTCAAAGAAGGCTTGCCGTCACCGCTGTTTGCACCAGCCATGGCTGTGGGCCAACTGGTGCGCCCGATGTTGCCGCACGCACTGCAAAACAAAGTGCCCGCCAAACAAAATGCCGGCCACACGCCCACGCGCGCACTGAGTCGCAAAGTGCTGGTGCTGGCCGGTTGTGTGCAACCCGCCATGAGTCCCAACATCAACAGCGCCACGGCGCGGGTGTTTGATGCAGCAGGCATCCAGTGCGTGGTGGCGCCCAAGGCCGGTTGCTGCGGTGCCGTCAAGTTTCACCTCAACGACCAGGACGGTGGCATGGCCCAGATGCGCGCCAACATCGACGCCTGGTGGCCGCACATTGAGGCCGGCGTGGAAGGCATTGCCATCAACGCCTCGGGCTGCGGCGTCACGGTCAAGGACTACGGCCACATCTTGCGCGACGATCCGCATTACGCCGCCAAAGCCCGGCGCGTGAGCGAGCTCACCAAAGACGTCAGCGAGTGGCTGCCCGAGCTGACGGTCAAACTCAAGGACCGGGTGGCAGCCAGCGCCAGCCGCATCGCCTTTCATCCACCGTGCTCGCTGCAACACGGCATGCAGTTGCGCGGTGGCGTGGAAAAATACATGGGCGAGCTCGGCTTCAACGTCAAAACCACCGGCTGTGAAGCCCACCTGTGCTGTGGCTCAGCGGGCACCTACAGCGTGCTCAACCCTGACATTTCTTACCAGCTGCGCGACCGTAAGCTGGGCAACCTGGCCACCACCTTTGGCGCCGACAAGCCCGAGCAGATCGTGTCAGCCAATATCGGCTGCATCACCCACCTGCAAAGCGGCACCGACACACCGGTGCGGCACTGGATTGAAGTGCTGGACGAGGCGTTGCAAAAATAATCTGGCAATTCATACGCCGAGGTACTGGCTCCACTCGCGTACGGCACTGGCGGACGCTGGTGGGGATGCGAACCGAAGTTTTAAATCAGGCATGGACATTCACTCACAATGCCAGCCCACGCATAATTCAAGCATGAATACCTTACCTCCCCTGCCCTGTTACCTCAACGGCGAATTCACCACCCTCCCGAACGCCAAAATCAGCGTCATGGACCGTGGCTTCATTTTTGGCGACGGCGTTTATGAAGTGGTGCCGGCCTATGGCGGCCAGTTATTTCGTTTTGACCAGCACATGGCCCGGCTTGACCGCAGCCTGGCCGAATTGCGCATCAAGAATCCACTGACGCACGTCCAGTGGGCTGAGATTGCGCATCAATTAATAGTCACTTACACCGCTGCAAAAGGGGTTGACACTGACAGTCTTGACCAATTGATCTACATCCAGATCACGCGCGGCGTGGCCATACGTGACCATGTCATGCCCACCGACATCACGCCCACCGTGTTTGTCATGACCAACACCATGAAGCTGCCCACCGAGGCGCAGCGCAGCCAGGGCGTGACCTGCGTCACGGCCGACGATTTCCGCTGGGCAAAAGCCCACATCAAGAGCACCAGCCTGCTGGGGGCGGTGTTTGCGCGCCAGATCAGCTTTGATGCCGGGGCCCTGGAAACCGTGATGTTCCGGGATGGCTTTTTGAGCGAGGCGGCGGCCAGCAACGTCTGGGTCGTCAAGAACGGCAAGGTGTTGGGCACACCCAAAGACCATCTGGTGCTCGAAGGCATTCGTTACGGCCTGATTGAAGATATCTGCCGCGCCCGCGGCATCCCTTTTGAACTGCGCCGCATCAGCCGCGAAGAAGTGCAGCACGCCGACGAATTACTGCTGTCATCGGCTACCAAGGAAGTGCTGCCCGTGACCCTGCTTGACGGCCAACCGGTTGGCAGCGGCCAGCCCGGCCCGGTGTACGCGCAGCTGATTGCGGGCTACGGCGAGGCCAAGGCGCAGTCGCACCAGCCATGATCCGACCTGCCAGCGCCATGCTGCTGGCCGCCGGCCGGGGCGAGCGCATGCGCCCGCTCACCGACAGCTGCCCCAAGCCGCTGCTCAAAGTGCATGGCAAGCCACTGCTGCAGTGGCATCTGGAGGCGTTGCAGCAAGGCGGTTGCCAGCAAGTGCTGGTCAATACCGACTGGCTGGACGAGCAGATTGAGCAATCAGCACAGCCCCCTGGCCTGAGTGTGGCCTTCTCGCACGAAGGTCGTGACTTTGGCGGTGCACTGGAAACCGCTGGCGGCATTGCCCGCGCCTTGCCCCAGCTGGACGAGGTGTTCTGGGTGCTGGCGGCCGATGTGTACACACCCGGTTTTGAATTCAGCCAGGCGGCTGTTGAACGCTTTACCGCAGGCAACATGCTGGCGCACCTGTGGCTGGTACCCAACCCGGCGCACAACCCCGGCGGAGATTTTGGCCTGCAAGCCATGTCAGACGGCCCGGCACTGGCGCTCAATTTGAGCAAAGGCGACCCGCGCCCGCGCCACACTTTTTCCACCATCGGCCTGTACCGGCGCGCCCTGTTCGAGTCGCCATGGTGCGACATCGCTGCTGGCAA
The DNA here is from genome assembly GCA_002842265.1 of Betaproteobacteria bacterium HGW-Betaproteobacteria-18. Classification (GTDB taxonomy): domain Bacteria; phylum Pseudomonadota; class Gammaproteobacteria; order Burkholderiales; family Burkholderiaceae_C; genus Rhodoferax. Next base: position 11,521 of record PHCO01000031.1, read on the forward strand.
CCCGCAGGGCATCAAAGCCCCGCTGGCGCCGCTGTTGCGCCGCGCCATGGACAATGGCCTGGTGTCAGCCGAGTTGTACCCCGGACCATGGACCGATGTGGGAACGCCGCAGCGGCTGGCGGAACTCAATGACCACCAACTCTAAATATTGAGCGCCTACTTCTTGACCCATCAGCATGAACGCATCCACCACAAACGCCATTTACGCCCAGCGCCGCGCCCAGCTGGCCAAACGCATCGGCCCGAACGGCATTGCCATCCTGCCCACCGCGCCCGAGCAGCAACGCAACCGCGACAGCGACTTTCCGTACCGGCCTGACAGCTATTTTTATTACCTGACCGGTTTTACCGAACCCAAAGCCTGGCTGGTGCTGACCGGCGACGGCCGCAGCACGCTGTTTTGCCAGCCCAAGGACATGGCGCGCGAAATCTGGGACGGTTACCGGCTTGGGCCGACCGATGCACCGGCGCAGCTGGGACTGGATGCGGCCTATTCCGTGGCCGAGCTCGATGCCAAATTGCCCGCCCTGATCGACGGTCGTGATGCCGTTTGGTTCCCGTTTGCCACCCACAAGGGGCTGGAAACGCGCATCGACGGCTGGCTGGGGGCGTTGCGCGCCCGTGTGCGCTATGGCACGCTGACCCCGCAAAGCCAGCGTGACCTGTGCGGTGTGTTGGACGAACTGCGCCTGGTCAAAGACGCCCATGAGCAAGCCACCATGCTGCGCGCCGGCCAGATCAGCGCGGCTGCCCACATTCGCGCCATGCAGCTCTCAGCCAACATGCTGCGCGCCGGCCACGAGGTGCGTGAATTCCACCTGGAGGCCGAACTGCTGCACGAATTCCGCCGCCACGGCTCGCAGTTCCCGGCCTACGGCTCGATCGTGGCCGCCGGTGCCAATGCCTGCGTGCTGCACTACCGCGCCGACCGCGGCCTGGTGAAGGGCGGCGAGCTGGTGCTGATCGATGCCGCCTGCGAGCTCGACGGTTATGCCAGCGACATCACCCGCACCTTCCCGGCCAACGGCGTTTACAGCGGGCCGCAGCGCACGCTGTATGAGCTGGTGCTGGCAGCGCAAGAGGCCGCAATAGCCGCCACCAAAGCGGGCGCGCGCTTTACCGACCCGCACGACGCGGCGGTCAAAGTGCTGGCGCAAGGCATGCTCGACCTCAAACTGCTCGACAGCAACAAGGTCGGCAGCCTGGACGATGTGATCGAAAAACGCGCCTACTTCCAGTTTTACATGCACCGCACCGGCCACTGGATCGGCATGGACGTGCACGACTGTGGCGATTACACCGAACCGAGCGAAATTGGCCAGTTCAGCACGCGCCAGGATGCGCTGACCGGCGACACCATCAAGGACCGCCCGGCGCGCATTTTGCAAGTCGGCATGGCGCTCACCATCGAGCCCGGCCTTTACGTGCGCCCGGCCGACGGCGTGCCCGAGCACTTTCACCACATCGGCATCCGCATCGAAGACGATGCCATCGTCACCGACACGGGTTGTGAGCTCCTCACCCGCGATGTGCCGGTAGGCGTGGCAGACATCGAAGCGCTGATGCGCGCCTAGCAACCCACCCCGCCAAGTCGCCGGTTTGGCGGGCGGCTTTATACTCAAAGCCGGTGCCAATTCGAGCCACGTTAGCGGCACCCAAACCGATATGCCCGACCTGCACAGCCCGTCTGCGCCAGCCATGAACCTATGAACGTCACGCCCCAGTCCATGCATTTTGCCGCCGCCTTGCCTTTGCAAAGCGGGGCTTCGATCCGGGCGTACAACCTCAGCTTCGAGACCTACGGCACGCTCAACGCAGACAAGAGCAACGCGGTGCTGATTTGCCACGCCCTGAACGCCTCGCACCATGTGGCCGGCACTTATGCCGGGCAAGAGAAATCCGAGGGCTGGTGGCACAACATGATCGGCCCGGGCAAGCCGCTCGACACCGACCATTTTTTTGTCATCGGCGTCAACAACCTGGGCTCGTGCTTTGGCTCGACCGGGCCCATGCACACCAACCCCGACACGGGGCGTGTCTATGGCGCCGACTTTCCGGTGATCACGGTCGAAGACTGGGTCAACGCGCAGGCCCGCTTGCTGGACGCTTTGGGCATCCAGACGCTGGCCGCTGTCATGGGCGGCAGTCTGGGCGGCATGCAGGCGCTGAGCTGGACGCTGCAATACCCCGAGCGCGTGCGCCACGCGGTGGTGATTGCCAGCGCGCCCAACCTCACGGCTGAAAACATCGCCTTCAACGAGGTGGCCCGCCGAGCCATCCAGACCGACCCCGACTTTCACGGCGGCCATTTTTATGCGCATGGCACCCTGCCCAAGCGCGGCCTGCGCATTGCCCGCATGATTGGCCACATCACCTACCTGAGCGACGACGTGATGAACGAAAAGTTCGGCCGCCAGTTGATTGCGACCAACCAGAGCGAACAGGAGCGCAACTTTTTTTACAGCACTTTGGAGGCCGAGTTCCAGATCGAGAGCTACCTGCGCTACCAGGGCGACAAGTTTGCCGAATACTTTGACGCCAACACCTACCTGCTGATCACCCGCGCGCTCGACTACTTCGACCCGGCGCGCCGCTTTGAGGGCAACTTGAGCCTGGCGTTGGCACGCGCTACCGCCAAATTTTTGCTGGTGAGCTTCACCACCGACTGGCGTTTTGCCCCCAGGCGCAGCCGCGAGCTGGTCAAGGCGCTGCTGGATAACAAGCGTGATGTGAGTTATGCCGAGATCAATGCCCCGCACGGGCACGATGCCTTTTTGCTCGATGACGCCCGCTACTTTGGCGTCATCGGCTCCTACTTCAACCACGTCGTCAAGCCAGCCAAGGAGGCCGCATGAGCGCCAACGCCAGGGTCAACGCGACCCAACTGGCCATTGCCAAGCTGGTGCCAACGGGCGCGCGCGTGCTGGATCTGGGTTGCGGCAATGGCGCCATGCTGGCGCACCTGATTCAGGCGCGCGGCTGCAGCGGCTACGGCATCGAGATCGACGACGCCAACGTGCAGGCTTGCGTCAAGCGCGGCGTCAACGTGATCCAGCTCAACCTCGACGAAGGCCTGTCCACCTTTGAGGACGCCAGCTTTGACGTGGTGTTGCAAATCGACACCCTGCAACACCTGCGCAACGCCGAAGTGATGCTGCTGGAAACCGTGCGCGTGGGACGTCTGGGCATTGTGGCTTTCCCCAATTTTGCCCACTGGCCGAACCGTCTGAGCGTGCTGGGCGGGCGCATGCCGGTGACCAAACGGCTGCCCTACCAGTGGTTTGACACCCCCAACATTCGCGTCGGCACCCACGCCGACCTGGGGGTGCTGGCCAGCCGCAACGGGCTGCTGGTGCAGGACAGCTTTGGCCTGCAGGATGGCAAGGTGGTGCGCCTGCTGCCCAACCTGCTGGCCGGTACCTCGGTTTACACGCTGTCGCGTTGACCTGCAGTCTTTGTAGGGCGGACTTCAGTCCGCCAGGTTGACCGAAGCGACCCCACATGCGGCCATGAAGCTTAGATCAGCAGCGCCGCCAGCGCGACCAGGGCGGCGGTCTCCGAGCGCAGCACGCGCGGCCCCAGCGTGACCGGGGCAAAGCCCTGGGCCAGCGCCGCCGCTTCTTCTGCCGTGCTCAAGCCGCCTTCGGGGCCGGACAAAAAAGTGATGCCTGACGCTGATTGATGGGCCGTTGCACGCAAGCCCAGGGACTCAGGTCGCAAAGACAGCAACAAGCGTTGCTGCTGCGCACTGTCTGAAGGTGTTTGCGCTTTCAGCCACTGCGCCAGCGTCATCACCGAATGCACCCGTGGCACGCGGTTGCCACCGCACTGCTCGCAGGCCGCCACCGCCACGCTTTGCCAGTGCGCCTGTTTCTTCTCGGCGCGCTCGCTGGTGAGGCGCAACACGCTGCGCTCGGTCATCAGCGGCTGGATGCTGGCCACGCCGAGCTCGGTGGTTTTTTCCACCAGCCAGTCCATGCGCTCGTTGGCCGGCATGCCCAGCGCCAGATGCACCGCAAGGGCTGCTTCGCGCTCGACTGCCGTGTGCGCGCCCACCTGCACCCGCACGCTGCTGCGGCCCATATGGGTGACGGTAGCCTCATACTCGCCGCCGCTGGCCACGTCCGGCCCGCCGTTGAACAGCGTGATGGTGTCCCCGGGCTGCAGGCGCAGCACCTGCACATGGCGCGCCGCGCTGGCGGGCAGTTCCAGCAGCTCGCCGGTGGTCAACAGGGTGGGGCAATAAAAGCGGGGCATGGGCTGTATTTTCCCATGCCGGATCAACCTATGGTCTGGTAGTACAGGTTCTGCGGGTGATTGGCCTGCGCGAAGAAGAACCAACGCTCAGCAAGTAGCCCGATGTACTGCAGTACAAACGCCAGCCCGAGCAACTCGGGCGTCGCCCGGCCCAGGGCCAGCAGGGCCAAAGGAGCCGCGAATGCCAGCAACAGGAATGCCGGCTTGATGGTACGCAGAAACGCCTCGCTCTTGCCGTGGAAAAAATCGCGCGTATTGAACGATCCCCCCATGGCGCCCATCGACCTTTGCACAATGTGCGGATGCTTGACGCCGATGGCGGTCTGCAGGGTGGCTTTCGGTTTGAGACGCGCGTTGCGCAACAGCGATGCACTGCGTCCAACGAACGCCAGCAAGGTGATGATGATCGCCCAGGCGCCGAAAAAGTTGGCCTGCGAAGGCGCACTGAGGGCGGCGTACGCTGCCGCCAGCGTGAAGCCGGACGCACCGCCAAGCAGGATGTAGTTGACCACCGTCAGCGGGCTCTGCCACTCGCGCAAAAAGCGCACGCAGGCATAAATCATCCCGGTGCAGACGAACAGCGCAAAAGCCAACAGCGTACCGACCACGCCCAAGGCGATACCAGGATCAATCACCTGCCCGCCGGGCAAATTCACCAGCACAGGCTTCCAGCCGAGCAGATGCACCGCGCCGTAGAGGAACACCACGCCCATGAAAGCGGGTAGCACGATCACTTCGCGCGACAACCAGGAGCTGCGCCATTGCGTGGCCGAACGCCAGGCGCGCTCGGGGCGCCCCAGATGAAAGAACGAGGCAATCAATCCGCCAGCCAGAAATAGCAGCGCCAACACGCTGCCATCACCGTAGAACGCATCCGGCTGGAACGGCAGCAGGCCGAACAGCGCATAGGATTGGTGGGTAAACAGCGCAAGGAACAGCCCTTGCCCGGCACCCAGCAAGGTGGTCAGAAAAATTACGGAAAATGCTGGTTTCATAATGCGTTTTACCAAGCAGAAAAATCATCCATCGACGGCGCACCCTTGCCCGGCTTGGGCAACAGGCCGTCCACTTTAAGCGGATTGTCAGCGCGCTCCAGCTCGTCCTTGTGGACTTTAAGCCTGGTTTTGCGGCGTGGCAGATAGTGGTTGGCGGGATGGGTTCCCCACTCCGGCATCAGCGTATAACCGCCGCCCTCGCGTATCGCCTGCGACACTTCCGATTCGGGATCGTGGATGTCACCGAACAGACGCGCACTGGTCGGGCAGGCTTTCACACACGACGGCTTGCGGTCGATTTCGGCCAGCGACTGGTCGTAGATACGATCCACGCACAAGGTGCACTTCTTCATCACCTTCTGCTTCTCGTCGAATTCGCGCGCGCCGTAGGGGCAAGCCCATGAGCAATACTTGCAGCCAATGCACTTGTCGTAATCCACCAGCACGATGCCGTCCTGCTTGCGTTTGTACGATGCACCGGTCGGGCACACCGGCACGCACGGCGGGTCTTCGCAGTGCAGGCAGGACTTGGGGAAGTGCAGCGTTTCGCTGTGCGGATACTGGCCGATCTCGAAGGTCTGCACGCGGTTGAAGAAGGTGCCGGTCGGGTCGGCGCCGTAGGGACGTTCGTCGCACAAGGGTCCGGCGGAACCGGAGGTGTTCCATTCCTTGCAACTGGTCACACAGGCATGGCAACCGACGCAGACATTGAGATCGATGACCAGGGCGAGCTGCGTCATTGCGCACCGCCTCTCTTCTTGCCACCACCGAAGTAGGCCAACCAAGCTGGCGCTTCGCTCATCCCGGGATAGGGCTTCATGGGTGCAAATTGCGGCGAGGTTTGCTCTGCCTCACCGGGCTCGGCCTTGCAGATGCGCACGCGCACGTCGTACCAGGCAGCCTGTCCGGTGATCGGGTCTGAGTTGGAGAAACGCTTGCCGTCCGCTTGTGGCGGCAGCTCTTCCGAGATCAGGTGATTGAGCAGAAAACCCTGTTGCGATTCGTTGGCATCGGGCGCCAGATTCCATGCGCCCGCCGCCTTGCCGATGGCGTTCCAGGTCCACACCGTGCCCGGTTCCACCGACTCGCTGTAGCGCGCCATGCAGCGCACCTTGCCCCATTGCGACTCGACCCAGATCCAGCCGCCGTCGGCGATACCCGCGTCCTGTGCGGTGCGCGCGTTGACATAGAGATAGTTGTGCGCGTGGATCTGGCGCAACCAGGCGTTCTGCGAATCCCACGAGTGGTACATCGCCATCGGGCGTTGCGTCAGTGCCGACAGCGGGTACTTGGACTTGTCGCAGGTCTGTGTCTCCAGTGGCTCGTAGTAGAACGGCAGTGGGTCAAAGTAGGTTTCGATGCGTTTGGCCAGATGCGCGGGCGGCTGGCGCGTGATGCTCTTGCCCTGTGCGGCGAGGCGGAACTTCTGCAACACCTCGGAATACAGATGGATCAGGATCGGCTCGGCATAGCGCGTGATGCCGTTGCGCTGCGACCACTCCAGGTAACCCTTGTTCCAGTTGCGCATGTACTGGTAAGAGCGCGGCAGCTTGTGGTGATGCACACAATCGTTTTTGGCGTACATCTCCCACTGGTTCGGGTTCGGTTCGCCATTGATGGATTTCTCGCCGCCCTTGCCGCGCCAGCCGGACAGGAAGCCGATGCCGGAGCCCGGCGCGGTCTCCCAGTTGACGATGAAATCAGGGTAGTTGCGGTACTTGCGCTCGCCTTCTTTGGTGACGAACGCGGGCAACTTCAAACGCGTGGCCAGTTCGATCAGCACTTCCTGGAACGGCTTGCATTCGCCCGTCGGCGGCAGCACCGGAATGCGCACCGCATCGACGGGACCGTCGAACTCCGAAATCGGGCGGTCGAGCATGGACATCACGTCATGGCGTTCGAGGTAAGTGGTGTCGGGCAGGATCAGATCGGCGAACGCGGTGGTCTCGG
>PHCO01000031.1:18765-33102 GCA_002842265.1 Betaproteobacteria bacterium HGW-Betaproteobacteria-18
AACGTATCGCACACCACGATGTGCGGAATTTTGTACTCGCCGTTGTCTTCCTTGTCGGTGAGCATCTTGCGCACCTCGCTGGTGTTCATGCTCGAATTCCAGGCCATGTTGGCCATGAACAGCAACAGCGTGTCGATCTTGTACGGGTCGCCGCGCCAGGCATTGGTGATGACGTTGTGCATCATGCCGTGCACCGACAGCGGATATTCCCACGAAAACGCCTTGTCGATACGCACCGGGCTGCCGTCATCATTGACGAACAGATCGTCCGGATCGGAAGGCCAGCCCAGCGCCATGCCATCCAGCGGCGTGTTGGGCTGCACCGCACGCGGGTCATTGGGCGTGCGCGCGCAGGGCGGAATCGGGCGCGGGAACGGCGGTTTGTGACGAAAACCACCGGGGCGGTCGATGGTGCCCAACAGGGTCATCAAAATGGACAAGGCACGGATCGTCTGGAAACCGTTGGAGTGCGCCGCCAGGCCGCGCATGGCATGGAACGCGACCGGGTTGCCGGTGACGGTGTCATGTTCCTTGCCCCAGGAGTCGGTCCAGGCGATCGGCAATTCGATCTTCTGGTCGCGCGCGGTGATGCCCATCTCGTGCGCCAGACGGTGGATGGTATCGGCGGGAATGCCGGTGATCTGTTCTGCCCATTCCGGGGTGTAGTCCTTGACGCGTTCCTGCAGCAACTGGAACGCGGGTTTGACTTGCGTGCCGTCCGACAATTTGAAATCGCCCAACAGATAAGGATCCGCGCCTTCGCTGTGCGTGATCACGGCCTTGTTGGTATTGCGGTCCCACCACAATTTATTTTGCGGGTCGTAGCAGCCTTCTTCCTTGGCCACTTCGGTGCGCACGAACATGCCGAACTCGTCGTGCGCCGCATCGAGGTTCACCAGTTGTCCGGAGTTGGTGTAACGCACCAGGAAGTCGCGGTCGTACAGGCCAAGCGCGATGATCTCGTGGATCAGTGCCAGTATCAGCGCACCATCGGTGCCGGGGCGTATCGGCACCCATTCGTCGGCAATGGCCGAGTAACCGGTGCGCACCGGATTGATGGAGATGAAGCGTCCGCCTTCGCGTTTGAATTTGGACAACGCGATCTTCAAGGGATTGGAGTGATGATCCTCCGCCGTGCCGATCATGATGAACAGCTTGGAGCGTTCCAGGTCGGGGCCGCCGAATTCCCAGAATGAGCCGCCGATGGTGTAGATCATCCCGGCGGCCAGGTTCACCGAGCAGAAGCCGCCATGTGCGGCGTAGTTGGGTGTACCGAACTGGCGCGCAAACAAACCGGTCAGCGCCTGCATCTGGTCGCGTCCGGTGAACAGCGCGAACTTCTTCGGATCGGTCGCGCGTATCTTGCCCAGACGCTCGGCAAGGATGGAGAAGGTCTCTTCCCAACTGATCTCCTCGAACTCGCCCGCACCGCGCTCTGATCCTGGCTTGCGCCGCAGCGGTTTGGTCAGCCGCGCGGGCGAATACTGCTTCATGATGCCGGAGGAACCTTTGGCGCAAATCACGCCGTTGTTCAGCGGATGGTCGGGATTGCCGTCGATATAGCGGATCTCACCGTTGCGCAGATGCACCCGGATGCCGCAGCGACAGGCGCACATGTAACAGGTGGTGGTGCGAATTTCGGTCCTCGCATCCGCCACCGGCGGGGCGAGCGGATCGTGAAGTGGGGTCGATGGCATGGGCAGGTGCTTGTTTGTAAGATGATCGAGACGCGACGACCGCGTCAGAATTGTCGGCAATTGCAAGTACGCCAGTATGTGGCTTGATCCCCAGCGCATCAATAGCCGTGATGAAGGGGGACGGACTAACCCATAAGGGTTATCGCAGGGTGTCTCCTGCGCCTGAGCACAGCGCTGCTTCGTGTGGCTGCACGACAAGCTCGGGCGGGGTTAGTTCATACACCAGGGCGAGCAGTCTCTGGCGCTACTTCTTCCCCGTCTTGCCGGCAAGTTCCTGTAGCTTTTTGGGCTGAATGACGTGCCCATCCAGACCGGCTTCTTTGACGCTGCCACCGTACGCAACAGACATGAGCTGCGAGTAATAGAGCACCGGCATGTTGAGCTTGGTGCCCTGTTTCCGGTTGATCTCTGACTGATAAACCTCGACATTGGCCTGGCACAGAGGGCAAGGCGTCACGATGGCATCGGCCCCGTGATCGAAAGCCGACTCCACAACTTCACGAATGAGCTTCTGACTCTTGTCGGGCTCCGGAAAGGCCAGCGAGCCGCCGCAGCAGGAAACCTTGTGCTCGTAATCTGCAATCGGTTCTCCTCCCATGGTTTCAATCAGCTTGTCCAGATACAGGGGATTCTCGAACGACTCACCCGCTATGCCAAACGGACGGTTGGTCTGGCAGCCGACGTAGCCCGCGAACTTCATGCCTGCGAGTGGCTTGACGACCGGCTTCTTGAGTTCATCGTAACCAAAGTCTTCAATCAGAACTTCCACCATGTGACGCACGGGTGCCGCGCCTGTGTAAACAAGCCCTGCCTCTTTCAGTGCTTCGTTGGCGTCGGCCTTAAGTTGCGCGTCACCGTCGAGCTTTTCCTTGGCCTCGCGTGCGTTGAGCCAGCAGCCGGCACAGGTGGCAATGATGTCCTTGCCCGGCATGTGCTTTTCTGACAAGGTCAGATTGCGCGCATTCAAGGCCAGGCGTTCGAGTTGTTGCCCCCCCGCGTAGCTGATCGACGCGCTACAGCAGTTCCAGTCGGGAATGGCCGTCATCTTGATATCCAGCGACTTGCACATTGAGTTGACGGACACCATGTAATTGACGGCAGATGTTCTTTTCTGTGACGAGCAGCCGGGGTAGAAGGCGTATTCTTTTTTGGTCATGTTGGGCACTCCTTTAAGGTCTCATGACGTCGCGCGATGGCGCTGATCTTCGATTTCGCGGGCCTTCTTCAGCATCGCGGTGATGCCCTTGTGGTCCTTGCAGCCGTGTCCCCGAAACAGTTCAAACGGATTTAGCCTTTTGGCCAGTACCAGTCCCAAAGCGACATTTCGCATATCCCAGCCTTGTTTGATGCCTGCCAGCAGGCCGTCCCTGAAGTACAGCCCAATGGTCAGCTTGAGCTCATTGAGGCGCCCGTTTTTGATGCAGTTTTTCCAGAACAGGACAGAAAAGTGGCGGGTTGGCTGTGTCTTCGCTGCCAAGCCGACCTGGTGCGCATAGCGTGCAATCCCGTGCATGATGTGCGTGATCGGAAGCTTGCGCGGGCAACGTGCGATGCAGTTGTAGCACGACGTACACATCCACATCGCATCGGATTTGAGTACTTCGTCGCGCTTGCCGGCGCGGATCATCATGAAAATCTTTTGTGGCGTGTGTTCCCAGTGCGGTCCCAGCGGACAGGAGCCCGCGCAAACGCCGCACTGCATGCACATCTTGACCCATTCCCCATCCTCAACGTTGGCCTCAACCTCTTTGAGAAAGTTGTTGTAGTAGCGCGTGGTGGCAGCGCTATTGACGGCGCTCACCGCCATCTTTGTCGTTTGCAGTGTTTCCATTAACTGAACCCCTTCATCGGCGACATTCCAATTTCCTTGATCTTGGCGGCGTACTCATTGATCAACGCTGCCACGCGCTGGCTGTCGGTAATCGCCACCTCGTAGCTGGTCACGCGCTCGGGCTCCAGCCCCATTCCCTTGAGCGTGTCGTCGATCTTGCTCATGCGGTAATAGGCCAGTTCCGAACCCTTGACAAAATGGCACTGGTAGTCATCGCCCCGCTTGCACCCCATCATCATCACACCGTCCCAGCCGCTATTGAGCGCGTCGGTGATCCAGATGGCATTGACCGAGCCCAGGCAGCGCACCGGAATGGCGCGCACAAAGGCCGAATACGCGGTGCGCGACAGGCCTGCCATGTCAAGTGCCGGGTAGGCATCGTTCTCGCAGGCCAGCAGCAGGATGCGGGGCCGCTCGGAAAACTCATCGGGCATGTCGAGCGACTTGATCTGGCTGCCCACCGTGTCCACCGAGTAGTTCTCAAAGGAGATCACCCGCACCGGACAGGCGCCCATGCAGGTGCCGCAACGTCGGCAACGCGATTCATTGAACACCGGGAAACGCCGCTCGTCCTCGTCGATGGCACCAAACGGGCATTCGACCGTACAGCGCTTGCACTGGGTACACCCCTCCAGCCGCACAATCGGGTACGACAAGTCGCCCGAGCGCGGATGCGCGGCCCGACCCTGTAGCGCGTTCTCCACCGTCTGGATGGCTTTGAGCGCCGCGCCGGTGGCATCGTCCGTGGCCTGCAGCATGTCCATCGGTCGCCGCACCGGGCCCGCCGCGTAGATGCCGGTGCGCCGTGTTTCATACGGGAAACAAATAAAGTGTGAATCCGTCAAGCCGGCTTTGAGTTGCGGCAAATCCTTGCCCTGGCGATAAGTCAGATTCAGGATCGAAATGGGTTTGACGTCAGGCTGTTTGTCTTCAGGAATATCGATGTTGACTCCCGAATTCGGTACCTGGCCGGTAGCCAGCACGACCAGATCAGCGCTGACCGTGGCATCTTCGTCAAGAATCAGATCGCGGAAGTTCACCGTGCAACCAGCGCCTTGCGCATTGACCTGGCTCACCTTGCCCTTGGTGAAGGTCACGCCCTTGTGCTGTGCACTGCGGTAAAAATCCTCACTCATGCCGGGCAAACGCAGGTCGGTATAGAGCACCACGGTGTCAATGTCAGGATTGGCATCCTTGAAGTACATCGCCTGCTTGACACTGGTCGCGCAGCAATGGCCCGAGCAATACGGCAAGTGCGCCCCGGTCTCATCGCGCTGACCCGCGCACTGGACAAACACCACGCTTTGCACCACCTGGCCATCGGCGCGCTGGATGGCGCCACCACGGGCAGCTTGGGCGAGTGCTTCCAGCCCGGCCTGATCGACCACGCCGGGCAAGCCAGCGCCGAGTTCGGGCAGGCGTGCCATGTCATACGTTGAAAAACCGCTGGCCTGAATGATTGCCCCAACCATCTCCTGCACCACGGCGCCGCTCTCCTGCGCGATTTTGACGGCAAACCGGCCCGGTGCACCAGCTGTTTCGGCCAGCGTGGAACCGAGGTGAACGCTGATGGCCGGATGCAACATCACCCTGGCAATGAGTTCCTCGATGCCGGTGGCTTGTGGCTCGGCATAGGGATGCTGATACGGCACCCGCTTCCACAGCCTGGCTGCCCACCCGCCCAGCGTTGGCGCTTTTTCAACCAGCACCACTTCGTAGCCGGTTTCTGCTGCCTCGATGGCGGCCGTCAGGCCCGACACGCCGCCGCCCACCACCAGAATGCGCTTGTTGGCACCGCGACCCGTGCTGCCAGCGGGCAGCAGCATCTTTTTCAGTTCGGCGCAGCCCATGCGCACGTAATCATCGGCCATTTCCTGGCGCACTTCGTCATGGGTCGCTCCTTCGGCCACGATCCAGATCACACCTTCGCGCAAATTGGCGCGTGCCATGGAAACGCCCGGAAAATTGAACGCCTCGGTCTTGGCCCGACGCGAGCAGGCACCGATCAGCAGATGGCTGATGCCTTCGTTCGCAATATCGTCGCGAATCATTTGCACGCCAGCGGCGCTGCAAAGGAAGTCGTGGCGCTTGACCACCTGCATCTTGCCTTCCTTCTTGGCAATTTTCTCCAACCCGTCGATATCGAGCACGTCACCCAAGCCACAGCCAGCGCACAGGTACGCGGCAAATTTATTGTCAGCCACTTTAAGCTTCCTCCCCAACGGTCTGATGAATAACCTTGATGGCGCGCAACGCCGCGCCGGTGGCGCTTTGCACTGAACGGTTCACATCAAGCGGACTGGCGGCAGCGCCGGCACCCACCATGCCGCCGTCCAACGTGCCCTCGATAAATCCGGAAGAATCCGTGATCAGGTCGTCCGGCAGTGTGATGCCATTGGTTTCCGGCTCCATGCCGATCGCCAGCACCACCAGGTCATGCGTGCTCGCATAGCGGTGATAGCCCTCGGTATCGACACCATGCAGCACCAGGTCCTGATTGCTGGACTGGTCGATGCTCGCCACTTTTGATTTGACAAAAGCAACTGATGCATCCTTTTGCACCATCTGATAAAAATCCTCGAAGCGGTCAATCGCACGAATATCGATGTAATAAACGGTCGATTTGGCAGCATCGCCGCAGGCTTCACGCACGTACTGCGTCTGTTTCAGCGTGGCCATGCAACAGATGCGCGAGCAATGCCGCAAATGGTTTTCGTCGCGCGAACCGGCACACTGGATGAAGGCAATGCTTTTGGCTTCCTGACCGTCCGAGGGGCGCAGCAGCTTGCCGCCGGTCGGCCCGGCCGGATCAGCCATGCGCTCGAACTCGACGCTGGTGACGACATTGGGAAAACGCCCATAGCCGTAGGGTTGAATTTTGGCTGCATCGTAGGGTTTCCAGCCGGTTGCCCAGATCACGGCACCCACCGCAAGTTCGACAGTTTCTTCCTGCATCGCGAGGTCGATGGCATCGACCTTGCAGGCCGCCTTGGCCTTGTTGGCCTCATCGGTGCCAATCAGGCAGGGGTCGAGCACATAGCGCTGCGGATAGGCCATCGCGTATGGCAAATGCGCTGCCTTGATCTTGTCCTGACCATAGTTGTACGGATTGGAAATTTCGGTACTGACCGCTGCGGCACACGCGCCGCAAACGGTGCAGTTCTCGTTGACGTAGCGCGGACGAATCTTCAGGGTGACCGTGTAGGCGCCGCGTTTACCTTCAATGCGAACCACCTCGGTCATCGTCATGACGCGCACGTTGCGGTTGCCCTTGAGGCGTCTCAGATTGATCTCGAGCCCGCAGGCCGGATGGCACATCTTCGGGAAATACCGGTACAGCTGCGCAGTCCGCCCACCCAAAGAGGCGCTGCGCTCAATGAGAACAACTTCCCGGCCGCATTCTGCGGCTTCGAGCGCCGCCGTCATGCCGCTGATGCCAGCGCCAACCACCAGAATAGTTTGACTGGTCGCGATAGGTACCTTCATACAATCTCCATTACATGGCTTCGCTCACTCAGTCGAGCGGTCGAATTTCAAACTCAAAATTGGCCAGATCAGCCAGCAGCCAGGTCGGGGCAGCGCCGAGCCCCGCCACGCTGCCCGGATTCACCAGCCACGTCATGCCCCCGCCAAGGGTCGGCTGCTGCACCACGCTGGCTACATGGGAGTGGCCGCAACAGACCACGTCATAGTCACCGGTGCAGGCCAGTCCGCGCGCATAGTGCGGGTAGTGCGTGGCAAACAGTCTGCGTCCGGCCAGGCGCAAGTCGATATCCGCCCCGTGGTAGGTGATCAACCCCGCCGACTCACGGCACAAATTCCAGAGCGCCACCGGGTCTCCCTGATTGTTGCCATGCACCACATGAACCGGGAGCCCGAGTTGCAGCAGCGGGCGCAAAGTCATCGCGCCAATCAGATCGCCACAGTGGATCACCAGCTCCGCCCCGGCTTTCCTGGCGGCAGCCACTGCCGCCGTCAACATGGGGGCACGGTCATGACTATCCGAGACGACACAAATTTTCATGGTGCAAACTTCATATCACCAACGGACCGCAATAATCATCAGCGCCGTCTGCATGGGTTGACAAGTTTGCCGCCGTGGCCCCGCTGGTGAGGCCCTTGCTCTGGCTGGCATGGTCGGCCTGAACGCGCAGCAGCGTCAGCACACAACGCCGCAAGTCGGTGTAATCGGTATGCCCCGTTCCATACTGGTCGGCGTCGGCGTAAAAAAACTGGCAGCGATAGCGCTCTTGCGCGGTCTTGCAGACCACAAAATGGGCACCGTCCACGCTCCAGTACAGCGTTGGGCAAGACGTCAATTCATGGCTACCGGGGTCGAGCTGCAATTCGCTGTCGGCCAGTTCCGGCGACATCGGCTGGCGATAGCGTTGCCGCAAAAGCTCAGCCACGAGTTCGCACTCTTGCTCAGTGAAATTGGTAACAGTGACGTTCACGCATCGACCTCGATTCAGGAAATAACGTGCCCTTGCTTGTTTCCAAAGGCGCGATTACGACATCATTGTCAGACACGTCATTTGATAAGTCACCTACCCATAGGGACTAGCGGAGCTACCCATTCGGAGTATGGTTCTACCCGCGGTTTTCTTGTTCAATCAATGTCTGTCAATCTTTGAACCGGCGTGACCTCATCCATCAGCAGACAGTCTGCGTGTCACGTCGATCAGATCGTGATGGGTCGTTGCGGTGCAAGCCGCAATATCAACAACAGAGGGGAATTTTTGGCATGAGTGACGCACTGAACTATTTGCTTAAAGCCCGCCCCGAAGCGCTGGGCCACTACTTCGCGTTTTTGAAGGATGCCGGCAAACACCTGGACCCGAAGACCAAAAACCTGATCTCCGTCATCACCAAAGTCCATTCGCAAACGGATCGTGGCTTGCGCCAGTACCTGCGCCGTGCCTTGCGTGAGGGTTGCACACCGGTAGAAGTGCTGGACGCGCTGTTGATGGCGTTCCCGGCGCTGGGTCTGGCCAAAATTATTTGGGCAGTGGATGTCATTCTGGACATGAACATCCCCGAGTTCCAGCCAGACTCGCTGGCCCACCCCGACCAATGGCACGACGTGATGGCCAGCGCGGCGGTCAAGGACGGCGAGGTCACCCGCACGGAATGCGAGGGCCGCGGCCTGTTTATCTATCGCGACAAAAAAACCTATCAGGTGTATGACAGCCGCTGCCCGCACCAAAGCACCAACATACCCGAGCTGGCACTCAAGGGCACCCACCTGACCTGTCCCAAGCACCAATGGGAGTTCGACGTGAAAAGCGGCGACTGCATCAAAAAAGGCAACAGCCCGCTCAAGCGCATGGAGTCCAAAGTCGTCAAGGGCCGCTTGCTGGCCTTTTGGTAAGCCCGCGCCGACGCGTTCAGTTACCCACCCATCACCACCCCAGTGAAACCCGCGCTTCCCCCTCAATCACACCGATCGGAGAAACCCATGAAAGCATCCAGAAAACTTTTTTACCTGACCCCGCTTTGCGCGCTGCTGGCCGCCGGATCAGCCCACGCCACCAACGGGTACTTCCCGCATGGCTATGGCATTAAAGCCATGGGCATGGGGGGTGCCTCCGTCGCCATGACAGACAACGCCTTTGCTGGTACCAACAACCCGGCCATTGCGGCGTGGGCCGGGAATCGTGCAGAAGGCGGATTGACCTTTTTTGCCCCGAGCCGGTCAATGAGCCGAACGGGTGGCACTTTAGATGCATCGGTGGACAGCGATAGCAACCTGTTTCTGGTGCCCGAGTTTGGATACAACCGTGCGATCAGCGACCAAATCGGCGTTGGTGTCACGGTTTACGGCAATGGTGGCATGAACACCAATTATCCAAGTAGTGACACCTGTGGCCCAGGGACGAATGTGCTTTGCGGCAACGGCAATCTTGGTGTTGACCTGATGCAGTTGATCGTGGCACCTACCGTGGCTTACAAAGTCAACGAGAGTCATTCCATCGGCATCTCGCCCTTGCTGGTCGTCCAGCAGTTCAAGGCGCATGGACTTCAGGCTTTTGATAACGCGCCTGGTTTTCCGCCACTGACGGGTGAGCCAGGGAAGGTGACAAGTGGCAATTACAGCCGCAGCACCGGCTTGGGCGTGCGCTTTGGCTATCTGGGGAAATTGAACGATAAGTTCAGGGTTGGCGCGTCATATTCGCCCAAGATCAGCATGTCCAAGTTTGATGACTACGCGGGGCTGTTTGCCGGTGGGGGTGGTTTTGATATTCCCGAGAATTACACCTTGGGAGCCAGCTTCCAGGCAACGCCCACGGTCACAGTGGCTTTGGACTACGCGCGCATCAATTATGGTGGTGTACCCTCCATCGCCAACCCAAGCACCAACCAGGCCTCGCTGGGTTCTGCAGGTGGTCCAGGTTTTGGCTGGCAAGATATCAATGTCTGGAAACTCGGTGTTCAGTGGCAGGCTACTTCGCAGTGGACCCTGCGCGCTGGCCTGAACGTGGGTGACAACCCGATCCAGAGTCGTGATGTGACCTTCAACATTTTGGCGCCTGGCGTGATCACCAAGCATGTGACTTTGGGCGGCACTTATGCCATGTCCCCCACGACCGAAGTAAGCTTCTCGTACATGTACGCGCCAGAAAACTCGGTATCTGGGACCTCCCTGTTTGATGCGCTGATGGGGCCAGGTGCGGGTGGCACCGAAACCATCAGGATGTCGCAACAATCGATCGGCATTCAATACGGCTGGCACTGGAAATAAAAATTCTCTTGGGGTCGGGCATGGATGACATGCCCGCTTCCTTGAGAAGATTTCTTCAGGGCTTGAGGTAAGCAAAACCTTCTTTGCTTTGTAGTCTGGCCGCTTCCGCTACACCTGAAGGTACGAGCTTTGTTTCCATGAGCAGTTGTCAGGGTCAATATTGCGCGACACCAGGGCGTTGTTGCAGACCCGGAATTCGACGCCATTGGCCGCCAGATCACTGACCATGCCAGAAAACTCCCGGCCCGTTGGTCGCCGCCACGATATTGGCTTTGGGGTCGGCGTTGAGGTGGTTCTGGATGTTGTAACCCAGGATTCCAGTTCAAGCTCGGAGCAGACCCTGACCCGGGGCGCCATGACAGGCGATAGCATGGGTACCTTTGAAATTTCCATCTCCTTTTATGCTTCACCGTTCGCTCAAATACCGGCTCTACCACCTGCTTCCCTTCTTGCAGTGGAAGCACATGGTGGATCGCAACTCCACCCGCGCCGACCTGATCGCCGGGCTCAGCGGCGCCCTGATCGTATTGCCGCAGGGTGTGGCCTTTGCCACCATCGCCGGGATGCCGCCGGAATACGGCTTGTACGCGGCCATGTTGCCGGCCATCATTGCCGCCCTGTTCGGGTCGAGCTGGCATCTGGTCTCCGGCCCCACCACCGCCATCTCGATCGCGGTGTTCGCCGCCATCAGCCCGCTGGCCGAGCCCGGCTCACCGCAGTTCATCAGCATGGTGCTCACGCTCACCTTCCTGGCCGGCTTGTTCCAGTTGATTCTGGGCCTGGCGCGCATGGGCGTGCTGGTCAATTTCATTTCACACACTGTGGTGATCGGGTTCACGGCCGGTGCGGCGATGCTCATTGCGGCCAGCCAGATCAAGAATTTCTTTGGTCTGGACATCGCCCGCGGCGTGCCCTTTCATGTGGTCATCGAGCAGTTTTTTCTGCAAATCGGCCATATCAACCCGTACGTCAGTGCGGTCGGCGCGATCACGCTGGCCGTGGGGATTGCGGCCAGGAAATTCATGCCCAAGCTGCCCTACATGATCGTGGCCATGGTCATCGGCAGTGTCGTGGCCTACCTCATCAACAGCGAATTCGGCCCGGCGGTCACCCAGATCAAAACCGTGGGGGCGCTGTCGGCCGGTTTTCCGCCGTTGTCACGGCCCGATTTTTCCTACGCGACCCTGCACAAGGTACTGTTCCCAGCCTTGATCGTCACCATGCTGGCACTGACCGAAGCGGTTTCCATTTCGCGCGCCATCGCCGTGAAATCCGAACAGCGTATCGACGGCAATCAGGAATTTATCGGGCAAGGCTTGTCCAATCTGGTCGGCAGTTTCTTTTCCGGTTACGCCTCCAGCGGCTCGTTCAACCGCAGCGGCGTCAACTTTGAGGCGGGCGCGCAGACACCACTGGCCACGGTGTTCGCTTCGATCTTTCTGCTGCTCGTGCTCCTGTTGGTGGCGCCCCTGGCCTCGTATCTGCCGACGGCGGCGATGGCGGGCATCCTGTTTCTGGTGGCGTGGGGGCTGATTGATTTTGATCACATCAGGTCGATCAGCAAAACCAGCCGCACCGAGACGGTCATCTTGTGGGTGACCCTGCTGGGCACACTGGTCGATCTGGAGAAAGGTATCTTCTTCGGCATCCTGCTCTCGTTGTCGCTTTACCTGTATCGCGTCTCAAGGCCCTCCATCGTACCTTCGGTGCCCGCCAGCGACGAGGGGGCGTACCACTTTGTCGATGCGCATGGCCATCCGGAATGTCCGCAGTTTCGCATCGTGCGCATCAACGGCTCGATCTTTTTCGGTGCGGTGGACTTTGTGCGCAACGGACTGCTGCAGATCGACGAGACCAACCCGCGCCAGAAGACTGTGATGATCCTGGCGCGCGGCATCAATTTCGTCGATGTGGCAGGTGCCGAAATGCTGGAACAGGAAGCGCGGCGACGGCGCAAGTTGGGCGGTGGCTTGTATTTCTACCGTTGCAATGAGGCCATCTACCGGTTTCTGCGCAAGGCCGACAAACTGGACGACATCGGCGTTGGCGGCTTTTTTCCAACGATGTCGAACTGGATCAAACCGATCTATTCGACGCTTGATCCCGAGATTTGCCGTACCTGCCAGGCGCGTATTTTCTCCGAGTGTCACGACAAACTGCCAAATGGTGAACTGAGGACAACATGAATAACCGTCTCCTGCGTTTCTTGCCTTTTCTTGCCTGGTGGCCTTTGCAGTTGGTGACGGTCAGAGCCGACCTGATCGCGGGCATCACCGGTGGACTGGTCTTGGTGCCCAAGGCGATGGCCTATGCGCAACTGTCGGGACTTCCCATCTATTTCGGGTTATATACAGCATTCGTACCAGCCATTCTGGCGGCGTTATGGGGTTCATCGCGTCAACTCCTTACCGGGCCGGTGGCCATTATTTCGTTGATGACGGCGGCCGCGCTGACGCCGCTGGCCGTGCCATTTTCCGAAGAATATATCGGTCTGGCCTTGCTGCTGACCTTGATGGTCGGCGTCATCCAGCTCGGCATGGGTGTCCTCAAATTGGGCACCATCGTCAACTTCGTGTCGCACCCGGTGATCCTGGGTTTTATGAACGCTGCGGCCATCATCATTGCTTTTTCGCAACTGGATTTGTTGTTGGGCATTCCGAAGGGACGAAGTGATTCATTCCTGAAAGACGTTTGGGAGATGCTCGCCTATCTTCCCCAGACACATCTTCCAACCTTGCTGATGTCACTGTTCGCGTTGACCATGATGCTGGTGATGAAAAAAATCAAGGTGCTGTCCAAGCCCAGCGTGCTGATCGCGGTGATCGTCACCACGATCGTCAGCGTTTCCATTGGTTTTGCGCACAAGACCAAAGTTGCCAGCGATGCCATCGCCGATCCGGCGGCACACGAACTGGTGCTGAATTTCGCGCAAGCGCAGTCGAAGATCAATCAGATCATGATCGATGTCACGGCGAAATCAGGTCAATTGCGAGCGCTGGCCAAGGGACATGATGCCCATGGTGCGGCCGAGCTGGGCTACCAGATTGACCTGCTGAATCTGGATGCCAGCGCGCTTGAAAAGCAAAACAAGGCACGGATGAACACCATTCGTGAGCTTGTTTTCGAGCGTGCACAAGTTCCCGAAGGGCAAACCACCACGCTGTATTTGCAAGGTCAGGCACCTGCTGCCGCTCAAACGGATGGCCTGATCTGGCACATCAAGAAAATCGAGGATGGCAAAATCAGCCTAAGCAGCGGCGGTGACGTGGTTGGCACCATCCCCCAGGGTTTGCCCTCGTTTCGCTTGCCAACACTGTCCTGGGAGGCCATCACCCAACTGTTGGCTGCCGCCCTGATCATCGCGCTCGTCGCGTTCATGGAATGCGTGGCCATGGCCAAGGCGCTGGCGGTCAAGACACGGCAGCGCTTCAACCCCAACCAGGAACTCATCGGTCAAGGTATCGCCAATGTCGGCGGATCGTTTTTTCAGTCTTATCCGGCGACCGGCTCGTTCACCGGCTCGGTGATCAATTTGCAGGCTGGCGCACAAACCGGTTTCAGCATGATCTTCAACGGCTTGTTCGTGGCGGTCACTTTGCTGTTCCTGACGCCCTACCTTTACAACTTGCCCAAGGCCACACTGGGCGTCATTATCCTGCTCGCTGTGACCGGCCTGATCACGCCCGGTGCCATCAAGCACGCCTGGAAGGCCAACCGGGCCGACGGCATCGTGGCGATCATCACGTTCGTCGTCACCCTGATTGCGGCACCCCATCTGGATTACGGCATCATGATCGGTGCTGCGCTGGCCATCGTCCTGTTCCTGTACCGCACCATGAAGCCACGTGTCGCCTTGCTGGGGCGCTACAGCGACGGCACCATGCGTGACGTGAAAGCCCATCCGGATATGCCGACCAGCGAACAGGTGGTGCCGGTGCGTTTTGACGGCCAGTTGTATTTTGCCAATATGGCCTATTTCGAGGATGCCGTGCTGGAAGCCGTGGCCTCAAAGCCAAACGCAAAATACGTGCTGATCGTGGGCAACGGCATCAATAATCTTGATGCCT
>PHCO01000032.1 GCA_002842265.1 Betaproteobacteria bacterium HGW-Betaproteobacteria-18
TTTTAGCTGGGGCTTTTTTTGCAGTTGCCATGTGGATGTCCTTTTCGTAGTTGATCAAACACCAGCAAAAAAAGATTGGCTGGTTGGGGCGAATCCTACTGGAGAAACAAGCGTTTTCCTAGGGGGGAGACGTTAATTTCGTGGGAAAAAAGTTATTTATGTTGCGTTTTTTACCGATTTACAATTTTCCGAACCATTCAACCCATCCCTGACGATTTTTATGCCCCCCACTTTTGCCACCTGTGATTTGTGTGACGCTCACAAAAATGAGGCGCCCGAGTTGTTTCGGGTGCTGCCGCCGGTGTTCAAGGATTTTGGCGCACGCCGGGTTTTTTTTGGCCCGGTGGTGACGGTCAAATGCTTCGAAGACAACTCGCTGGTGAAGGCCGCGGTCGATTCAGTCGGGTTTGAGGACACGCCGACAGGCCGCATTGGCAAGGTGCTGGTGGTGGACGGCGCGGGCTCCTTGCGCCGCGCTTTATTGGGCGGTAATCTGGGCGCTGCCGCCGCCAGGAATGGCTGGACCGGGGTGGTGATTGACGGCTGTGTGCGCGACGTGGCCGAACTGGCATTGCTGGACGTGGGCATTCGCGCCCTGGCCAGCATGCCGCTGCCGACAGAAAAAAAGAACCAGGGCTGGAAAGATTTGGCGGTGCAAATTCAGGGCGTTTGGGTCAAACCCGGCGACTGGTTGTATGCCGATGCCGACGGCATGGTGGTCAGCGCGGCGCGTCTGGTTTAGCGCGTCCCGGCAAGGTCGCCAGCAACACGCCGACCAGGCACAAGGCAAAGGCAAACAGTTGCATGCCAGTGAGCCTTTCGCCCAGAAAGAGCACGCCGATCAGCGCCGCCGAGATCGGCAGCATGACGGTGAAGACGCCGGCGCGGGCCGCCGGGATGGTTTTGAGCCCGGTCATCCACAGCCAGACCGTCCAGACACTGGCGGCCAGCGCATAAAACAACAGCAGCAGCCACATGGAAGCCGGCACGGCAGAGAAGTCAAAGCCCCAGGCGGCATACAAACCAAAAGGGCTTACCAGGGCAAAGCCCCACAGGTTGATCAGCGCGGTGATGCGTTTGGGCGACAGGGTGCCGGTGAGCTTTTTGCCGATCACGGCGTAGCTTGCTTCGCACAGCACGGCCGCAAACACCAGCAGATTGCCATACAGCGCGTTGTGTCCTGCAGGCGCGGACAGATCAGATTTCGAAATCGAAAACAAGCTGATACCGATGACGGCCAACGCGATGGCAGCCCACACCCGCAAGCCAATGCGCTCGCGCAAAATCAGCCAGCTCAGCAACGCCACGGCGGTGGGAATGGTGGCCATGATGATGCCGGCCGAGACGGCAGTGGTCATGCTGACGCCGTACAGCATGCAAATGGTGAACATGAAATTGCCCAGAAACGATTCCAGAAAAAGCAGGCCTTTGATGCTGCGGCTCATGGCGGGCTCATCTGCCGGCTTGATCAACCAGTGCGGCATGGCCAGCGCGCCAATGCCAAAGCGCAGCCAGCCCAGCAAAAAAACGGGCAGGGCGGCCACCAGCGGTTTTGACAGTGCCACATAGCTGCCGACCAGCGACATGCTGATGGCCAGCAGCAGATAGGCGAGCCAGCGCGGTGTAGCGCGGGCCGAATGGTGGATGGGTGGTGTCACGGTATGTTGCGGATCAGTGGATTGATCGATGGTATTTGAATTGGCACCTTGAAATTGCTTTAACCCGGGATAATTTAAAGTGCTGCAGCTTGCAGGCCAAACCAGGCGAGCGCCTCATTTTTCAAGGATGTGTTCATGTCGATCGGCGAATTTGCTTATGCCAACCACAGCAACCGTTTTCTGGCAGCACCCGCCTTGGCGCAGCAGCCTTTTGCCGTGGTCGGCGTGCCCTTCGATGGCGCGGTGACGAACCGACCCGGCGCCCGTTTTGGTCCGCAGGCGATACGCAGCGCCAGCCTGATGCTGTGCGACGGCCTGCACCCGCATTTCGAAGTGACGCCGCTGGGGCATCTGGGCGACGGCCATGACATGCGCCTGCCCAACGCTTCGCCGCTGGCCGAGGTGCGTGCGCTGATCCAGGCACAGGCCAGCGCGCTGATGGCGCGCCATCACTGTGTTTTTTTTGGGGGCGACCATTCCATCACCCTGCCGCTGTTGCGTGCCGCCCACCAAAAATATGGCGCGCTGGCGCTGGTGCATTTTGATGCCCATTGCGACACCTGGACCGATCACTTTGGCGAGCCCTCGGGCCACGGCACCTGGACCTATGAAGCCATCCAGGAAGGCCTGGTCAGCCCGCAACACACGGTGCAAATCGGCCTGCGCTCCAGCGGTGCGCGCGGCGCGC
The DNA here is from genome assembly GCA_002842265.1 of Betaproteobacteria bacterium HGW-Betaproteobacteria-18. GTDB lineage: Bacteria > Pseudomonadota > Gammaproteobacteria > Burkholderiales > Burkholderiaceae_C > Rhodoferax. The sequence goes on from PHCO01000032.1 coordinate 2,347, forward strand.
GCGAATACGTGCAGGACCAGGGCGGGCTGATCTTTACCGGACGCCAGCTGCGCGGCCTCGACGGTGCCGCGTTGCAGCCCATCGTGGCGCAAATTCTGGCGCGTCTCGGAGACCGCCCCTGTTACCTGACGCTCGACATCGACTGCCTGGACCCGGCCTTTGCGCCCGGCACCGGAACGCCCGAGCCCGGTGGTCTGAGCAGCTCGCAAGTGCTGACCCTGCTGGAAGACCTGGCCCCGCTCAACCTGGTCGGCATGGACTGTGTGGAGGTGGCTCCTGCCTATGACCACGCCGAGCTCACCAGCGCCGCCGCTGCCACCTTGGTCTGGACTTATCTGTGCGGCCAGATCGCCAAGAGGATGGAGGCCGGTCAGTGATTCCAAAAGGTTTGTCATCGCGAGGACGAAGGACGTGGCGATCCATGACTTCCGAACACCTGGATTGCCGCGCTGGCCGTCATTGCGAGGAGCAAAGCGACGCGGCAATCGCAATGACATAAAACAACAAGGATGGCCATGCTGCTCGACTCTGACACCCAACTCAACCAAAACAGTTATTACGAAGCCAGCGTGCAGCGCGAGGCTGCCGAGCCGCCGCTGCAGGGGCACCTCACAGCCGATGTGCTGGTGGTGGGCGCCGGTTTTGCCGGTTTGTCGGCTGCCATCGAGCTGGCGCAGCGCGGCTACCAGGTGGTGGTGCTCGAAGCCGACCGGATCTGCGCCGGGGCCTCCGGGCGCAACGGCGGCCAGGCCATCGTGGGCTATGCCAGCGGCCAGGAGCCGTTCGAGGCGCAGTTGGGCAAAGCGCAGGCACGTCGGGCATGGGACCTGTCGCTGGCCTCGGTGGACCTGATCGACCAGCGCATCAAAGACTTCCAGATCGACTGCGACTGGCAGCACGGCTACCTGCATGTGGCCGACTCGGCACGCAAGGCGCGCGCCCTGGCCGCCGACATGCAAACCATGGCGCAAAACTATGACTTTGTCACTGACTTTGTAATGGGTGCCGATGTGCAACGCCACATTGCCAGCCCGCTCTACCATGCCTGCGCCTTTGAACGCAAGTCGGGCCACCTGCATCCGCTCAAATACGGCCTGGGGCTGGCGCGCGCCGCCAAAAGCCTGGGGGTGCAGATTTACGAGTATTCGACGGTCACAGGCCTTCAGCGCGGCGAGCAACTCACGGCCAGCACGGCGCAGGGCTCGGTCACAGCCCAATTCGGCGTGCTGGCGGGCAACTGCATGCTGGCCGAATACGGCCCGGCGGTGGCGCCCGACATTGCGCCGCGCATCATGCCGGTGGGCACCTACATGATCAGCACCGCGCCGCTTGAGCCTGCGTTGTGCCAGCGCCTGATTCCGGGCAACGCCGCGGTATGCGACAACAATTTCATCCTGGATTACTTCCGCTTCAGCGCCGACCACCGCATGCTGTTTGGCGGCCGCGTCAGCTACACCACCCGCACGCCTGCCAACCTGCAAGCGCTGATGGCGCAGCGCATGGCCAAGGTGTTTCCGGCGCTGCGCGACACACCCATTGATTTTTTATGGGGCGGCTTTGTCGATATCAGCATGAACCGCGCGCCCGACTTTGGCCGTCTGGGCGCCAACCTGTATTACTTGCAGGGTTTTAGCGGCCATGGTGTGGCGCTCACCGGCCTGGCCGGACAACTGGTGGCGCAAGCCGTGGCCGGTCAAGCCGAGCGCTTCGATGTGTTTGCCAAACTGCAGCACCGCCGCTTTCCGGGCGGGCCGCTGCTGCGCATGCCCAGTCTGGTGCTGGGAACGCTGTACCACCGGCTGCGCGATGCGTTGTAAGCATGATCACACGATCCAGACGATGGTAGGAGAGCCAGCGAGCGATTGAAAATTTGTACCGTCTGTTTGAGCGTGTCGCTGCTGCTATATTCCCACCGTTAAATTAACCCAAGCGTCCGGCAACCACTGCAACACCTGCGCTTCAAGCCATTTGTCACCACCCGTCAAGATGGCGATGCCCATGGCACCGAGCAGCAGGGCAAAGCCGTAGCGCACTTTTTCGATTCGGGTCAAAACCCAGTCGCGCACTTTCATAAAACCACTTCGGGATGCGTAAGCGACCGCCACCAATGGAATGGCCGCGCCAAAACCAAAAATACCCAGCACCAAGCCGCCACGTGCCACACCGCCTTCGCTGGCCACCAGTGTCAGGGCGGAGCCCAGCAAGGGGCCAGAGCAGGGGCTCCAGACCAGGCCCAGCACGCTGCCCAGCAGCAGTGCCCCCAATAAAGAGCCGCCGTCAAGTTTGGCCGACGCAGCGTTGGCCGAGCTGGCAATGGGCAACATCCACTGGGTGAACCGTTCGCCCAGGGCGGGAATCAACATCACCAAGGCAAAGGCGATCAACATGGCCGCGCCGCCCGTGCGCACGCTGTCGCCGTCAATCCCCAAAGCCGGGCCCAGCGCCCCCAGCACCATGCCAATCAGGGCAAACGAGCCTGTCATGCCCACGCCCATGGCCACGGGCGCAAAGCGGTTGCCTTGCAAGGCCCCGCCCAACACCAGCGGCAGCAGCGGAAAAACGCAGGGCGACAAAGTGGTCAAACTGCCCGCAAACAGGCTCAAGCCCACTTGGGGCACAGACAAAGCGAGGGACATGAGTTGCGCCCGCTTAAAGTGCCGACTTCAACGCACCGCGAATGCCACCTGGCGAGGTGTCGCCCACCACGCGGTAAGTCTCTTTCTCGCCGTGCAACACCACCAGTGTGGACTGGGCGCGTACATTAAAACGGCGTTTCAGGTCTTTCTCGGTGTCGTAGTTGGCCACCAGCACGGTCAAGTCCAGACCGGCCTCTGATTTCAGCTCTTGCAAGACTTTCTCTTGCGCGCGGCAGGTTGGGCACCAGTCGGCGTGGAAATGCAAAGCTACGGGCTTGTTGGCTTTCTGCGCCTGGGTCAGTGCCGCCGCAGAGTACGGCTGGATATCCAGGGCATGGGATGCCATAGCACCCAGGGCAAGGAGTGTCGAGAGAATGAGTTTTGCAATTTTCATGAAAGCCTTTCAAAAAGGTGTGTCGCTAACAAAAATGCCGGCGATTGGGTCACTGGCAATCTGGCCGGGTTACAGGCCACGCCGAACAGCCTCTGCCTCCAGGGCATCCATGTCGGCAATCCAGTCAATCGGTGTCAGGCTAAGCACCTCCAAATCCCGATCCTGCAGAGCTTTTGCCAAGTCAGATCGGCGCGCCATGCGCCTGTCACGCCGCATCAGCAGATCATTGATCAACGGCCGGTACAAACGGACAAAGCCCGTCAACCAGCGGCAAGAGTGTTCATAACCCTGCACAGCGCCCATCTCAAACCGATCCACGCACGCCAGGGTGGTGGCCGCATCAAACCAGTGGCCATCGGTGACCCATTGGTTCACCGTGAAAAGGCCCACGGGAAGACCGCGCGCATCCAGCGAAATCGCAAAAAGATGCGTCGGCTCGGTGCGATTCCACCTGGGTTGGCCTGGTTTCAAATACCGCCTGCGTCCTGTCGCTGTGGCATGCCAAAACAAGTGCAAATGTCCGTGTTCCTGGTCACCGTCGCGGTGCGCGTGGTAATAAAACTGGGAACCTTTGCGCACATCGACCAGGTCATCCGGCGGGTAGTGTTCAAACTCCAACACCTCGCGCCCTGCGATCCAGTTCTGAATCAAAGACCCATGCTCCGCTGTGGCTGTAGAAAACGCTGAAACACTGGCGCGCGCGCTACGTAGCGCCAGATCGATCTGTGTATCGGAAGCAGCGCGCCAATGCCGTCGGAGATGTGATGAGGTTGTCATGGATCGAAAAGTCAAAACCGGTGACCCACCAGTCACCGCGCATCAAAAGTGATGAAAACTATTGTTTGGCAGCACAAGCGCCGCATTTGGCTTTGCACGCGCCACATTTCTGCATGGTGCTTTTGGCACCACACTTGTTGCCAGTGCAGGCACGACACATCATGGAACAGCCGCCGAGTGCGGCCGTGGTGACCACGGCCATTGCCAGAGCTTTGACGAGTGTGGATGACATTGAATTCATGGTGTTGCTCCTAAAAGTTATGAGATTGGGGATAACTTACTGTTTGACGGCTGCGCAGCCGCCACTTTTGGCACCGCATTTGGCTTTGCAGGCACCGCACTTGGCTTTCACCTTCTTGGCCTTGGCTTTGTGAGCCTTGCTGGCAGCACATTGCGGCATGGTTGCGCCACACTTGGCTTTGCACGCGCCGCATTTAGCCATGCTGGATTTAGGGCCACATTTGGTGCCGGCGCAGCCAGCCGCAAAAGCACCGCCCGAAAGGGCTGCGGCAGTGACAACAGCGGAGGCGAGGGTTTTTGCGATTTTGGAAGAGAGATGGTTCATAAAGAAATCCTTGGAAAGTGAAATGGGCAACATTGGCGAAGAGACTCTGAAGGTCGAGTAAAAACAAGACTTTCACGGACATAGTCGCTTGACCCTCAAGAATGCTTACACGGTCATCGAAATTTTTTGCACGCACTCGCACTCGCAAAGACCAACAGCCATGCGCCCACGCCCCATTGAGTCAGTGATGTGTAACAAATCTGGGTGCTGCCGCGACTAATCCCCATACCGTTATTTCAGAGGGATTCCCATGTCTAAAACTGTTCTTATCGCCCGCCCACACACCTTCATCATCTCCGCCAGGAAGATCAGCCAGTGACCAAGCGACTTGTTTTGGTCGGCGGTGGCCACGCGCACCTGTCGGTCCTTCGTGCATTGGCAAAAACACGACCTGCAGGGCTGGATGTTGTCCTGATCACGCCTTCAAGATACCAGAACTATTCAGGCATGTTGCCTGGCTGGGTTGCGGGACATTACACACAGGCCCAGTGTCGTGTTGACCTCGATCCATTGGTTCAGGCAGCCGGTGCTCGTCTGGTACTCGACCAGATCGTCGGCATGGACGCTGCGAGGCGCTGTGTTGGATTTGCCCATGGTCCGCACGTTGAATATGACTTGCTGTCGCTAGACGTTGGCAGCGAAACCGATACCTCCTGGCTGGAAACCCTCGGCGACAAGCTGTTGCCAGTGAAACCACTGGACCATTTTTTTGCCAGCTGGCCACGGATTCTGGCCGCAGCCAAGGCGTCGAGCGGCTACAAATTGGTGGTGGTCGGCGGTGGCGCTGCCGGGGTTGAGATGGCGCTGGCCGCACAACAGGCCTTTACACGTGCCGGCGTTGACGGACAAGTTGACCTGGTCGCCTCCGAGTCCGGATTGCTGCCCGGACACGCCAAAGGAGTTCAAACTCGGGTGCAGCGGTTGGCCGAACGCGCAGGATTAGGGTTGCATTTTGCGCGCGGTGTCGGGTCTGAAGAGGGCGTTTTATTGGCGGATGGCCGCCTGGTGCCAGCCGACCAGGTGATCGCCGCGACGGGCGCACGCCCCGCCGTTTGGCTAAGGATGTCCAAACTCGGGCTGGATGAGCGTGGCTACATCCTGGTGGACAAGTATCACCGCAGCGTGTCGCATCCAAATGTTTTTGCCGCGGGTGATGTTTGCGCCCGCACCGATGCAGTCATGTCACGTTCCGGGGTGCACGCCGTGCATGCGGGCCCCGTCTTGGCTGAAAACCTGATGGCCATACTCAATGGCGGATCACTGCGGCCATACAGCCCTAAGCGCCGCTCTTTGTACTTGCTGGCGTGTGGTCCGCGTTATGCAGTGGCTTCCTGGGGGCGCTGGTCGACTGAGGGACAATGGGTGTGGCGCTGGAAAGACTGGATTGATCAGGGCTTTATCCGGCGATTTTCTGAAATTCCACACACGCAGGCACCTCACCTGATGGAGAACACACCATGAGCTGGTTCAAACAAGTGGGCAGTTGGCTTGGAAATGCGCAGCCTGAAGAAAGAGTTTCGACCGGGACAACGAGCCGGCATTTGCTGGCGACTTCAACCGCATACCAGGGGGACCATTGATGCGAACACTCTTTCAAGCTGCCTGCTCCGGCAAGATTGTCAAAAGCTCACTGCGCATCGCTTTGGTGGTGGGCAGCATCTTGAACCTGGTTAACCAGGGCAGTGCCATCCTGGCGGGCACTGACATTTCGTGGATTCATGTGGCGTTGAATTACTTCGTGCCCTACTGCGTCGCAAGTTACAGCGCGGCCAAAAACGAATTGACACCGCGAGGAAACCAATGATGAACACTTCTCCCATTGAAGGCCTGGGCCTGGATGCGACGGACACAACCATCTTGTCTGACACGGCATTTTTGAACGACTTGCGCCGTCAGATGGTGAAATTTGCAACGCTGCAGCTCTCCAACAGCCACGCGGCAGAAGATGCCGTGCAAGAGGCGCTCATCGGCGCGCTGAAAAACGCCAAGTCTTTTGCCGGTCGCGCAGCGCTGAAAACCTGGGTGTTTGCCATTTTGAAAAACAAAATTGCCGACGTATTGCGACAAAAGCAGCGCATGGTGGATGCCAGCAGCCTGCTGCGGGAAGACGAAGAGGCTGAGGATTTCGGTGAACTCTTTGACAAAAAAGGCATGTGGCAGGCCGATGAAAAACCGGCCACCTGGGGCAACCCACAAAGCGCACTGCATCAGAACCAGTTCTGGAAAGTGTTTGAGGCCTGCCTGGAAGGCTTGCCTGGCAATCAGGCCAGGGTGTTCATGATGAAAGAATTTGTCGAACTCGACGCGGCCGAGATTTGCACGGCCGTCGGAATTACCACCACCAACCTGAATGTGATGCTGCACCGCTCGCGCCTGCGCCTGCGCGAATGTCTGGAGAACACCTGGTTTCTGCAGGGAGAACACGCATGATGAACTGTCAACAGGCTACCAAACTGATCTCCGAATCACAAGAGCGGGCGCTGTCCTTGCCAGAAAAAATGAGCCTGAAGGTGCATGTGATGATGTGCTCAGGCTGCAAGAATTTCAGCCTACAAGTGCCTTTCCTCAGCAAGGCCATGAAAGCCTATGCAAAGGGTTATGGCGAGAGCATCAGCGAAAAAGATCAGACTTAGGCGCTGTTGGCTCGCCCCACTTCAATGCATGAAAATCAAACCCCGCCTCAATGGTGGGTTTGACCACCTCAAAGTACGGTGACACATCAAAGTCACGTGGTGCAAACAAGCTGTGGTGGCGCACGCTCAGAATCTCATTGACACAGTCCGGGCAATCGGGGCGGTCATCGTTTTGAATAGACGTGATGGGCAGAATCGGATAGCGAATGGACTGAAACGCCTGGGCAATCAGGGTTGAGCAGATGGCGCGTGTCGGGTCGCCGCTGCCCAGCGCCAGCATGTTGCGCCGAAAACGCAGGGGTACCGGCGGTGTGGGAAACAGGTAGCGCGCCAGATCGATCACGTTGCGCAAATCGTACTGGCTGCCAATGCGGGCAATGGCGAAGGCAGTCAACTTTTGGCAGTCTTCTGGAGTTAAGCCAATGGGGCGACAAATACGCGAATGCAACCCGGCAAACGCGTTGATACCCACACTGCGCACACCCGCGACGGTGTCGGCCTCCACAAAACAGTGTTCAGAGTTCTTGCCAGCTTCGGCCAAGGCATTGCCAACATACAGTGCGGCATGAGACCAGGTTGACTGTGTCAGGTATTTGATGGCGGTGCTGATCCGGCTATGGCCTTCCACCAGCAACACGTCGCCAGGACGTAGGGTGGCCAGCAGACGTTCGGGCCTTGTGGCGGGTACCGCAGAGTGAACGTGTACCTCGCGCGCCAGATAGCGCGCCAGATGACCGCCCAACCAACCCAGTACCGTGTTCATGTTGATTGCCTTGGGCTTGACTCCAAACAATCGCTAAGTGTTTACTGGTAACGCCGGGCGATCCAGTGGTCCAGCGACAGCTTGCCCGGCCCATGCACCATCAGGTACAGCAGCACGGCGGCCCAGGTGCCGTGGGTGGGATAGGCATCCGGGTAGACAAACAATTGAATGGTCATCGTCATGCCCAGTAGCGCCAAGGCCGACATACGGGTGGCAAAGCCGAACAGGATCAAAATCGGGAAAAGGTGTTCGGCAGTAGCCGCCATGGTGGCGGCAATCTCGGGTGGAACCAAGGGCAAATGGTATTCATCCCTGAACAAATTCACCACTGAATCTGACAGGCGTGGCCAACCCAGGGTGAATTCGCCGTTGACGATGTCCACCGCAAAGCCCTGAATCTTGGTCTCACCCGATTTCCAGAACACGGCGGCGATGGAAAAGCGTGCCACGAATGCAACCAATGTGTTGGGGATACGTTCTGCGATGCTGATGAACTGCCGGATCAGACCGGGTAGCAAGCCATCGCCAGCAGACAGGGTAGAGCCCAATTTTTCAGTGCGTGTGGCCATGGTGTGTGTCTCCAGTATTGAAGTGGGTGATGAGCTGCAAGCGCAGAAGCTGCGCCAGCGCGTTGGTTAAGTCAAATTCAGGATCGCTGCTGCTTGCGGTTTGTGCTGCTTCCAGCAAGGGCTGGCCGGTTTGGATGGCGCTGACAAATGCCGCGCTTGCTTTGGCAAGTTCCATGGACTCGACATCCAGGGCGGCCCGGTACACCAGTACAGTCTGCGCCACATCCGGGTCCACGGACGACAGGCACACTTCCCCTTGATGCGCTGCCCAGATGGAAAAAATGGCGAACTTTGATGGGAGGACATGCACCGACGGGTGCAACACCAATCGCAAAGACATGAGTTGTTCTGGATCGGCCAATGCGGCTTGTAAAACTTCAAGGTGAATAGGTACGGCATCGGCCGCGTGATAAGCCAACACCCGCGCCATTTCCAGACGCGCCACATCGGCCAGGTAAGGCACAGAAGCCGCCGGAGGGAAAGACGCGATGAAGTCTGCAAACTCGCGCCCGTAATACGCCATGACGGCTGAGCGCGGTGGGTTGCTTTGTGCAAACACCCGTGACATGGCCCGGAAAAATGCTTCACCCACCAGCGTTTGCACCACCGGGTAGGTGTCGGCCAGAGCATCAATCAAAGACACCATCACGTTGTTGCGGTACACCGTAAAACGCGACGTGGGGTCAGAGCCGTTCCAGGTGGTCAAGCCGCCCGGGCAAGGCAGCTCGGGGTTGAGCAGTGCGTGGGCAAACGCGGCCTGGGTGGTCATGCAAGCACCTCATTAGCGTCATGACGCGCGGCTTTGGCCGGTTTGCCTGCCGCCACACGCAGTTGGTCGTCGGCCAAGCCGGCCTCGGCCAGCAGCACCGGCCAGGCGGGAATGTCGTTGTCGCGCTCCAGCAAAGTTGCCACCGGGCCAGTGCGCGCCAGCGTGTAGGCATACAGCTCCCACACGGCTTGCGCCACCGGCGCGCCGTGGCTGTCAATCAGCAGCAGGTCACCGTTGCCATCGACCTGCTGGGCAAAGCCAGCCAGGTGAATTTCACCCACCTGCGCCAGGGGCAGCGCGCGAATGACGGCGTAGGCATCACGCTGGTGGTTGATGCTGCTTACAAAAACATTGTTCACGTCCAGCAGCAGGCCGCAGCCCGTGCGCCGCAGCACCTCGCCCAAGAAGGCTGCTTCATCCCAGGTGGACGCGGTGAATTCAACATAGGTGGCCGGGTTTTCCAGCAACATGCGCCGCCCCAAGTGCGACTGCACCTGGTCAATGTGGTCGCACACGCGCTGCAAGGTGGCGGTGTTGTAGGGCAGTGGCAGCAAATCGTTCAGAAACACATCACTGTGCGTGGACCACGCCAGGTGCTCTGAAAATGATTGTGGCTGATACATGCCCAGCAAGCGCTGCAAGGCATTCAGGTGATCAACATCCAAGGGCGCATCAGCCCCGATGGACAGGCCCACACCGTGCATCGACAGCGCGTAGCGTTCACGGATGCGGGTCAGGTAATGGTGAAACGGGCCACCGGGAACCATGTAGTTCTCGGCATGGACTTCAAAAAAACCAATGTCTGGCTGGGTGGCCAAAATCTGCTGAAAGTGTTCTGGCTTGAGCCCCACACCCGCCCGCGCGGGCAAAGTGTGGGCCGGAGCAAGCCTGGGCTGCGTCAGTGTGTTGGGTGGGTTCAACATGCCAGGTGCTCCGTTGCTGGGGCGTGGATCAGGCCTTGACTTCCTTGAACTCTTTGGCCTGACCAAAACCCGTGGGGGATGTTTTGGACACCGTTTTTTCGCACGTGCCCTTGGGCACCATCGACCAGGCATTGCCCTGGAAATCGACCTTGGAGGTGCCCGCGCAGGTGGTGCCAGCGCCCGCTTTGCAGTCGTTCTTGCCTTTGAGGGCGACGCCGAAGCACTTTTCTGTGTCAGCGGCCTGTGCGGCGATGGGGGCTGCGGCAATGCTCAGGGCTGCGCTCATGGCTAAAGCCAAGCCAGCTGCGGTGGCGTAACGTGAAGGGGTTGATTGCGTTTTCATGGGGAAATCCTTTAAAAAGTGGACGATGGCAAGTTGATGAAAGTTGGCACGAAACGCATTTTTGTACCGTGCTGCTTCTATAGTCGCCACCGCTGCCAGTTTCTTACACAGCGGCTCATCAATTTTTTTGAAAAAAATTTAATTGATAGCTGCAAACACAATATCCATACGGGCTAGAGGTCTAAAACTCTTGTGGTTTTTTGGTGCAAGCCACACAGCCTGGTATCCGACGGTGATGAGCCCATGTCAGCTGACATGCGCCTCAAGCTCAAAGGCATCTGCAACCGATTCAGGGGCGCGTGGCTGGCAGATTGGACCCACGTTGATGATCACCGTTGCAGGTTAAACCAGCTTCTCCAGTAGGAAAAGGCAGCACAGGCAACTCAATCTGCCATGTCAAATCGCCTGCGCAGGTGAATGCCAAGCCAGGTTCCCGGCAACGCGGCAGCAATCCATAACCAGCCATGCAAGCTGCCCGACGCCACGCCCGAGATGAACGCACCAATGTTGCAGCCGTAGGCAATACGTGCCCCATAACCCAGCAGCAAGCCACCCAGCGCTGCGGCTACCAGAGATCGCCAGGGAAAGTCCCACTTAGGTGCAAAACGCCCGGCCAGCGACGCAGCACACAGCGCCCCGAGCATGATGGCCATGTCCATCAATGAAGTGGTGTCCTCCAGCAAACCACCCGCCAGCGCGTCACTCTGAAACCCGCCTTGCCAGAAGCCGCTGGAAGATGCTTGCCAACCCAGCGCCTGCGCGGCCTTGGCACCCCACAGCGTGAAACCCCAGGTGATCGACCAAGGGTGGCCAGCGGTGACCAAGGTGCCCAAGTTACCCAAAGCCAAGACCACTGCCGCTGCCAGCACCGGCCACGGGCCAGAAAGAAGCCGTGACAAGGGGGTGCGCACATTCGGTGCTGGTAACGACACGGGCTTGGCCAGCGCGCCCAACAGCCAGGCCAGCGCGCTGATCACGCCAAGTTGCAACACCAGCGCAGATTTCCAATCCATCACATCGGACAACACCACGGCCTCATGCGATGGCAGTTGCTGCCACCAACCCATGTGCAAGCTGGCCCAAAACGAGCCGCCACAGGCGCTGAACAGCACCACCAGCATGCGCAGGCTGCCGCCGCCTGCGGTGTAGAGCGTGCCGGAGCCACAAGCACCGGCGATCTGCATACCAATGCCAAACATGAATGCGCCCGCTGCCACCGAAACACTCAATGGGGCCCAGGCGCCACCAACTTCCTGATCCAGAACGGAGCCACCCGCCAGCACCGGTGCAAAGAACAAGGTGGTCAAGCCCAACAACAGCAGTTGGGCCAGTACACCGCGCATGTCGCGCGCCACGATCATGCGCCGGTAAGCACTGGCAAAGCCAAAAGAGGCGTGGTACAGGGCCATGCCCAGCATCAATCCAATGAACCAAAGCGCGACGTGCTGCCAGTCGTTTTTCCAGAGCTCTCCAGCAGCCAGCGCCAAGGTGGCAATACCCAGCACCAGTGGCAAAGTCTGGCGCGTCGCCGTCTTCGCAACCTCAGTGAACTGCCGCTTACCCACCGACTGCATCGTGCACGATGCGATCGAAGATCGGGTCAAGCTCCGCTGCCATTTCATTGAGTTTTTCAGACTTGTACGGTGCAAAGACAGTGCTGGGTGCGCTGTAAGTGAGGCTGGCCGTGCCGTCGGTGTTTTCGGTGACATAGAGCCGAATGGGGGCCTCAATGCCTGCGGGCACACTGGCTTGCAACATGCGCACGGCGTAGTCGTTGCGAAACACCATGAGCACGGTATTTCCCGGGATTTTGATGCCGCGCCCGGCCGCCCCTGCGCTGGCGCTGGCCTTGGCGACCAAGCCCATTTTTTGCTGGCTTATGGCCGCTTCGACGCGTGCAACCAAGGTGCCAAAGTCATGCTTGCTGGAAAAAGTGAGTGTCCCTGGCAGTACAGCCGGACCGGCAATGGCTGTGTTGGTGGTCGCCAGGATGGCTGTCAGGGCCAGAGCTGATGTGAAATGACGTTTGTTCATGGTGAAGTTCCTTGTGTGATTGATAAAAAAATTGACGGCTTTAGGGCTGCCTACCTTGGGTCAAGAGCGCATCTACGCTGCTGATCTGTTCTTCCACCGAAATTGCCACCCAACTGGTGATGTCCAGCGCCCGGTCTTCAAACACATCGGTGCCCGGATGCTGCGTGGCCCACTGTGTCACAGTGGCATCGCGTTGCAACAGCAGTTGGCGCATCTGCGGGCGAAACAGCACAAACATGGCGCTGATCCAGCGGTTCACCGGCCAGGATGGCGCGGCGTGGTCAATCTGAAAGCGCTCAAGCAGCTGCGTCACGTCGGCAGCGGCGTACCAGGCTTCGTCCGTCACCCAGCGGTTGGTGGTGAACAGACCGATTGGAAAACCATAGGCATCCATCGAGATACCTATCAAATGTGATAGCGACTCAGGCCCGTCTGGCCAGGGTTCGGAGGCATTTTTGTGCTCAATGGGTTGCATACCATCGGGCATGCCGGGTGGGCGCAAAAAGGTGTGAAAGTGGCCGTGTTCGCCGTCGAGTCCACGGTGTGCATGGTAGTAATACTGTGACTGGGTGTCGCGGTCAAACACATCGTCGTCGGGGAAGTGGTTCAGCTCCACAAACTCGCCTTCTCCGCGCAGCACCTCGCCCACAATGTTGCGCTCTGCCTTGGCCAACACGCGGTAACACTCGGTGATTTCCGCACCGGCGGCTCGCATGGCCAGCAAATCGTCATGCGACAAGGCTGGCAGATCCTTCACTGCGACAACCCTTCAGTCATCACATTTTGGCTGCGCAGGGATTCTTTTTGGCGGCACACGGATTTTTGGCCGCGCAGGGATTTTTAGCAGCGCAGGGGTTCTTGGCCGCACACGGATTGGCCGCAGCGGCACCGGCTTTGGGTTTGAAGGTCTTTTGTATTTCGGCGGTGTAGGCTGTCAGCGCCGCGAGCTCGCGCGAATCCCATGCCAGGGGCTTTGCAGCCATCGGTGCCACGATGCAAAACTGCACCATTTCGTCGAGGGCAATCTTTTTCAGTCCGCCTTTGTCATCAGCCATTTGAACGAAGTGGGGATAGGGTTGCGCAAATGTCTGGGCAAAGGATGCGCCACCCGTGTGACAGGTATTGCAAGACAGCCCGTTGCTGCTGAGCTTTGGGTCTGAAAATAGCTGTTTTCCCAGCGCAATCAGTTCAACAGAATTACCCTGCGCCAACTTCGTGCCAGCGGGTCGCGTCACCAGTTTGGGATTGACTTTGCCACTGGCCGCACATGGATTCTTGGCCGCACAGGGATTTTTTGCTGCGCAGGGGTTCTTGGCGGCACATGGGTTCTTCTTGCGCGCAGTGCATGGTGAGCGCGGTGCACAAGGGGTCTGCGCAAAGGTAGCCGGTGCGCCACAGGCCAGGCCAAACACAGAGGCCAGAATGGCTGAGCGAATAGCGGATGGATTTTGTTTCATGGGTGTCTCCTCAAGTGGGTTGTGTGTCGGACAAAAAAGGTCGTCCTGCTTGCTTAGACGTAGCCCGCTCCCCGTTTCTTACACATCACCTCAAGCTTGCAGCAGCGCGTCCAGCCGACCGGCCTTGTCCAGCGCGTTCAAATCATCAAACCCACCCACATGCAAGTCCCCGATATAAATTTGCGGCACGGTACGCCTGCCGGTTTTCGTCGACATGGCTTCCCACAAGCCGGGCTCGGTGTCAACGCGAATCTTGTTGAACTGCGTGATGCCTTTGCGCGCCAGCAAGCGCTCAGCGCTTTGGCAATAGCCGCAACCCTGTGCGCTGTACATCGTGATGTCTGCCATGGTGATCTCCTGTTGAGTTTGAAAACCCAACTTTACCGAGCCAATCGATACGAAAGGTGTTTCAAAGTATCATCAAGATAACCATTCGTATCAAAAACAAGCCATGGACAGACTCACCACACTGCTTTCCCATTTTTCCCTGCACGCTGGCGTGTTCTATACCGGCAACATCTGCGGCATTCATGACTTTGCGCAAGACAGCTTGCGCGGACACATTCACTTGATCCGGCGCGGCCCGGTGCAAGTCATCGGTGTGAAGCAAGAGGTCTTTGACATCATCGAGCCCACTTTGCTGTTTCTACCCCGCCCTGATACCCACCGCCTGGTGGCCGATGACCGCGCGGGCGCTGACGTGGTCTGCGCCACGGTGCAGTTTGGCGGTGGTGGTCGCAATCCGATCACCGATTCGTTACCGAGCGTCGTGATGGTCAAGCTGACTGAACTCTCCGGTGTAGAAGCGTTGTTGGGGTTGATGTTTGAAGAGGCGTTTGCCGACCACAATGGCCGCCAAGCGGTGCTGGACCGCCTGTGTGAAGTGCTGATGATTCGGCTCCTTCGCCACTGCATTGACCAGGGTTTGACGCAAGGTGGCACCTTGGCCGGTCTGGCCGACGCCCGGTTGGCCAAAACCATCACCGCCATTCATGACGACCCCGCGCAGGAGCGCGATTTGTCCAGCATGGCTGCATTGGCAGGCATGTCACGCGCACGCTTTGCTGTGCGCTTTCGCGAGGTCACAGGCGTTACCCCGGCTGACTATTTGGCCTCATGGCGCGTGATGACGGCGCAGGGGCTACTCAAAAAAGGGCGACAGCTCAAACATGTGGCAGATGATGTGGGCTATGGCAGTGCCAGTGCGTTGACCCGCGCTTTTGTGCGCAAGCTGGGTTGCTCGCCTACGGAATGGCTCAAGGGTGAGGAAGAAACCCTACCTGGTTTGCCTGCGTGAGACGTTCGGTTCATAAAACGAGACGCAGGGTTCAAATCACATCCGTGCGCCTGTAACCATTGCTTGCAGCGCATCGACTAACTTGAAGAAGCATCGAACGTCCGTTTGATGCCAGGCCAGGCCGCGAACACGGTCGCAATTCTCTTCAAGGAACCCCTTATGTTCACAGGAAAAACAGCGCTCATCACAGGCTCAACCAGCGGCATCGGCTTGGGCATTGCCGAGCAATTTGCCCAAAGTGGGGCCAACATCGTACTCAATGGCATGGGCGATGCCACCGAGATCGAGGCCACCCGTGCCCGCCTGGAGGCGACCTACCCGGTCAAGGTACGTTTTCATGGGGCCGACATGAGCCGACCCGAGGCGATTGAGGCCATGTTCGCATCGGTGAACGCAGAGTTTGGTGGCGTCGACATTCTGGTCAACAACGCAGGCATCCAGTTTGTGGCCCCGGTGGATGAATTTCCAACGGCCAAGTGGGATGCCATTCTGGCGATCAATCTGACCTCGGCTTTTCACACCACACGGCTGGCCTTGCCGCATATGAAAAAGAAACAGTGGGGCCGCATCATCCAGGTGGCCTCCGCCCACGCCTTGGTGGCCTCGCCCTTCAAGTCAGCCTATGTGGCAGCCAAACACGGTATTGCCGGGCTGACCAAAACGGTGGCCTTGGAAGTGGCCGAACAAGGCATCACGGTCAATGCCGTTTGCCCCGGTTATGTCTGGACCCCTCTGGTAGAAAAACAGATTCCAGAAACCGCCAAGGCGCGCGGTATCACCGAAGCCGAAGTCATTCAGAACGTGTTGCTCACCGCCCAGCCAACCAAGAAATTTGTCACCGTCGAGCAGGTCGCAGCGCTTGCAGGTTTTCTGGCCAGCGAGGCGGCTGCTTCCATCACCGGCGCGGTGATTCCCATTGATGGTGGCTGGACGGCCCACTGAAAGCACCCATCCCCATGAATACCCAGGACATTCTCCAATTGCCGTCGATGCCGGCAGCATCGCCCTCGTATCCGCGTGGCCCGTACCGCTTCATTGATCGCGAATATCTGATCATCACTTACGAGTCAGACCCACAGGCCATTCGTGAAGCCTTGCCCGAGCCGCTGGAGCCCGACGGCAGCAATACCGTGCTCTATGAGTTCATCCGCATGCCCGACTCTGCCGGGTTTGG
>PHCO01000033.1 GCA_002842265.1 Betaproteobacteria bacterium HGW-Betaproteobacteria-18
CCCTATGAAGATTTCCAGGGCCTCTACACCCAGGCCTGGCAGTCGGGCCTCAAAGGCCTGGCCACCTACCGGCCCAACTCGGTGCTGGGTTCGGTGCTGAGCGTGACCGCGCCACCGGCTCCCAGCAGTGCCAAACCCCTGCAAATTGACGGCGCCAACCACCGCCTGTTGCTGGACCGCCTGCCCGCTCCCGTGCTGTCGTCCCTGCGCTGGCCCGGCCGCCCCGACCTGCCGGGCGGCAACCCGGCCTGGACCTTCATGGTGCACCACCCGTTCGGCGACTTCGCCTTGTTCATCGGCGAACTCTCGCTGGTGGAAGGCGGCGCGCCGCAGCCTTTTGAAGTGTGGGTGAACGGCGCCGAGCAGCCGCGCGGCCTGGGTGCCATGGCCAAGACCCTGTCGATGGACTTGCGCGCCAACGACCCCGCCTGGCTGCAGCTCAAGCTCGATGCGCTGGCCACGGTCAGCGAAGAACATTCGTTCGAAATGCCGTTCCCGCCACATGGTGAAAAGCGCCTGTTCCCGGGCGTGGTGGCCGCCACGGCCGCCGTGATCCGCTGGCGTTGCGAGCAAATCGCCGCGCAGGCCAGCAAAAAGCCAGCCGACAGCAAAGCTATTTACACCCCGGTCATCGATGCCATGTTCAGCCGCAACGAGCCCATCACCGGCCCGTCCGGCACCCTGGCCTGGGCCGTGGATGTGGACAACCCGGCCACCAGCGAAGCCTTTACCGTGACGCTCAAGGAGGTCAACCTGCCCGGCCCCGATGGCAACATGGTGACACGCCCCTGCGCAGTGGGTTTCAGCGGCAACTACCCGAAAGCCATGGACGGCCTGGCGCGCCTGCTGTCGCTCGACATGCGGGTGATCGACCCGGCCTGGATCGGCATGAAGCTGCGCAAGCTGCTCAACTACGCCGAGCCGCTCGGTCATTTCATGGCCTTTGTGCCGGGCCTGCCCAACGGCGAAAAACGCCAGCAAACCTGGCCTTCCACTGTGGCCTACATTGCGCGGCTGATCATTCACCGCTACGCCATGCTGGGCATCCTGAACGAAGAAGGCTACCCGCTGCGCGACATGGGCGTGCTCGACACACCGGATGCCAAGGAAGCCAGCAAAACCATGGCCGGCAAAACCTGCCCCGAGTGCGGCAACCCCACCGTGATCCACAAGGACGGCTGCGACTTTTGCACCGCCTGTGGCTATGTGGGGCAGTGCGGGTAAACCGCCTGAGTTGCAAGTTTGCCACGAATGTATGGTGCGTTGGCTTTCCCTATGCGATACTTATTTGTCACAAACACTTACAAAACCTTAAGGAGTTCACATGCGTCATACCTCAGTCAAGCAGCAACCCAGCTGGAAAAAAACTGCCATTTATGGCGCCGTCGCGGTCGCCATGGCGACATCCTCGGGCCTGGCTATGGCAGTGGAGGCCAATCCACCATGCGACGGCTCGGGCGACGGTACGCTTTCCGTCAGCACCAGTGCTCAATGCACACCAGCCTCAACTGCCGTTGCCACGGTGGCTTCGGGCGTCACGATTGAGGTCACGTCTGGTGCGGCGGTTTATTACGATAACAACTTGGGTGACGACGTAGAGGGCGCCTATGTGGGTTCACTGACCAACAACGGCACCATCCAGTCCATTGGCGTAAATACACTGTCCGAGCCGAACATCGGCGTGGACGTGGGTAACGAGATCTTGGGCACGCTGACGAACAACGGACTCATCAAGGCCAGCGCGACTTCTGACGGCGGAGGTTCTGACGCCGTTGCTGTTGGCATTCGCGAAGGTTCACAACAATATACCTTGCAGGGAACCATCAGCAACACCGGAACCATCCAGGTGGATGCCGATGATTCGGGTTATTACGCTGATGCCACGGGTATTTACATCGCCAACGATGTTGGCACCACCGGTGTCATCAATAATTCAGGAACCATCAATGTCAATGCGATGAGTTCTAATTCTTGGACTGATGCGACAGGTATCCTTGTCCAGGGTGATGTCAGTGGGTCCATCCTCAATGAAGGCACCTTGACCACTACTGCTACTGGCAATAACGGGAGTTACGCTCAAGGCATCCGTTTCGGTTCTCTGACAGAGACGGGTTCAATTACAAATGCCGGAACCATCAACGTCAACGCGACGAGTTCCAATTCTTGGGCTGATGCGACAGGTATCGCTACCTGGGGTGATGTCAGTGGATCCATCGTCAATGAAGGCACCTTGACCACTACTGCTACTGGCAATAACGGGAGTTACGCTGAAGGCATCATTGTCCGTTCTCTCACAGAGACGGGTTCAATTACAAATTCGGGAAATATTCAAACAACGGCCACGGGTGGTTATGCCAACGCCATTGGTGTCGCGGTCTGGAATCAAGCAGGGCGATTTACCAATTCCGGAACCATCCAGGCGACTGCAGACCGTATCCATGAAGAATCATGGGGCTACGCAGTCGGCGTCGAACTCTACAACCTCGGCTCAGAAAGTGGCTCGGCCACCTTCGAAAATACGGCCACAGGTGTCATCCGGGCAAGCGGCCTGAACGGTGCACAGGCCTATGGTGTCTATACTAATTCTTATTACGGTGGAACCACGGCCAGCATTGTCAATGCGGGCGAAATGACGGCCACGGCAACCGGCGGTGGCGATGCCTACGGGCTGGAGGTTGACGCTTATTCGGGTGGCGTCAGCATCACCAACAGCGGCACCATCAGCGCGCACGCAGATGTCGGTGAAGGCACCGGTTTTTACGGGTATGGCTATGGTGATCTGACGTTGCAGAACTCGGGCACGATCACCGGCACTTCGGGCCCCGATTACAACGGTTACTCGGTCTATAGCCATGGTTTCAATATCGACAACACTTCCTCAGGCAAGTTGATCGGCGCACTGTATGCCGATGGCGATGGCGAAGGCGGTTCAATTGCAGTGACGAATGCCGGGTTGATCGACTTGCCACTGTTTGTGACACCTGAAATTTCGCTCCTCGGGATCTCCAGTTCATATTCTGGTTTTGTCGGTGGTGATTTCACCCAAACCTCAACCGGCACCTTGCGCATTGCCGCAGACAGCGCCAATGCCGGTGGTTACAGCCAGTTGTATGTCACAGGCACTGCCAACCTGGCAGGTACCATTGACGTCAATGTGCTGAACAGCGGTGCCAACCTGGCCATCGGCAACACCCTGTATGGTGTGGTGCAGGCCGGCACCCTCAACGGCACCTTCAGCCAGGTGACGGACAACAGCGTTCTGTTCAACTTCAAGGATCATTATTACGTCACGGCCGAAGGTGAAGATTACCCGACCCCGCGCGTGGACCTGGAAGTGGTGAAAGGCCTGACTGCAGAACAGTCCGTCATTTTCACCAGTACCCTTCCCGCCCTGGGTGCTGCCCGTACTTTCGATGCCATCATTGACAGCGGCACCAGCGACCCCGGCATGCAAGCGGTGATCGACGCGTTGGGCGGTCTGGATACCGAGCAGAAAGTTTCTGACGCGGTCAGCCAGACCATGCCTCTGCTCACGGGGGGGTCCATGCAGGCGGCGGCGCATGCGCTGTCGGGCATCAACCGCGTGGTTCAGGCCCGCAACGAGAACAACCGCGGCCTGTCGTCCGGTGATGTCTTTGCTGGCGACAAGCACCTGTGGCTGAAGCCTTTCGGCTCCCGTGCCGATCAGGACGACCGCAATGCTGTCGCGGGTTTCAAGGCCGATACCGCCGGTTTGGTGATCGGTGCTGACGGTGCCGTGTCGGACATCACCCGTGCTGGGGTGGCCTTTGCCTACGCCAGGAGCGACATCACCAGCCGCTCCGCTGTGGCGCCACAAAGCGCTGATGTGGATGTGTACAAGTTGATCGGCTACGGCAGCTACAAACTGGACGAGCGCACTGAGCTGAACTACCAGGTGGATTTGGGCAAAAACAGCAACGAGGGGCGGCGCAGCATCAGTTTCATGGGAACGGTAGCCAGCGCCAAATACGACAGCCTGACCGCGCACGCAGGCGTGGGCTGGGGCCGCATCGTCAACCTGAACGAGCGCACCAGCTGGGTGCCATCAGTCCGTGCCGACTACACCTGGATCAAGGATTCTGCGTACAGCGAAACGGGCGCAGGCGCTCTGAACCTGAACGTGGACGGTCGCAGCACGCAGGAATTGATTTTGGCGGCAGATGCCAAGGTGCTCCACAAGCTCAATGACGCCACGAACTTGACGGCCAATGTGGGCGTGGGTTACGACACGCTGAACAAACAAGCCAGTGTGACCGCCGCATTTGCAGGCGCGCCGGGCCTGTCGTTTGTAACCCATGGTCTGGAGCAAGACCCGTGGCTGGTGCGTGGCGGCTTTGGCCTGACCCACAGCTATGCCAAAGGTGTTGAAGTGACCGCGCGTTACGATCTTGAACACCGCCAAGGCTTCAACAACCAGACCGTGTCGGTCAAGGCGCGCTGGGCGTTCTAAGACCAAACAACCCGCTGTGTTTGCAGCAGCGGCCAGCACCATCAGCCACGGGCCACCCCCGTGGCTTTTTTCTGTGGATACCCAGTACCAAAGACATAACTGAATGAAAAAACTGTGGCTACTGACCTGCTGGCTCTTTGCCGGCACCTTTTCTTTTGCCCAGGGGCAAATCAACATCATCGTGCCAAGCACGCCGGGTGGCGCCCCCGACCTGATGGCGCGCATGGTGGGCGAAGTGCTGCGTACCTCACTGCAAACAGAGGTTTTGGTGAGCAACATACCCGGTGCCAACGGGGAATTGGCGATCCAGAAGTTCCTGCAAGCCCCTCCTGATTCAAACACGCTCCTGGTAACACAAGACAGTGTGCTGGTGGTCAACCCCCACCTGTACCGCCGCGATCTCAAGGCCCCTTGGCAGATCGGTCAAGCGCTTGCCTACCTGGGCCACAACGACAATTACCTGTTGCTGCGCGCCGACCACCCGGCTCATACTTTGGACGATCTGTTGACGACAGCGCGGCACACTGGGCGGCCCTTGTTTTACGGCACTGGGGGCGTCGGCAGCCTGGCACACCTGGTTGCAGAAGAATTGCATCAAGCCTCGGGCAACAGCATGCTGCATGTTCCCTATAAAAGTAACTCAGAAGCTTTGGCAGGCTTGTTGCGCGGCGATGTGGATATGATTATTTCTGGCTCCGCCGCGCTGCCCATGCTGCGGGCACAACGCATCAAGGCTCTAGCGGTCATTGGCAACGACCGTTCCAAACTGTTCCCGTTGTTGCCTAAAGTCAGCGACACGTACCCTGCCATTGCCTTTAACCCCTGGTTTGGTGTCATGGCGCAGCAGTCGGCCAGTCCAAAATTGATCGAAACCATCTCAGCTGCCTTGCAGGCAGGCATACGTGATCCGCAGTTCCAGCAAAATATGCTGACGCAAGGGGGCATCACGGCCTGGTACCGGCCTCCCCAGGAGTTCTTGCAGGTGCTGCAAACAGACTATGCCCGCTACGGTCGTATCGTCCAAAGGCTGGGCATGCAGCCGAACAAGCCTTAACGCCCCCAACGCCATGAGCTATCACTTTTTAACCGCCATTGCGGAGTTTTGCTCACCCCTTGTGCTTGACCCTGTCGCCGCACAGCGTCTGCTGTTGTTGCAGCAATTGCATGCCAGCGAGCGGGAAAACCCTGCTGAGTTGGCGCGACGCCAAAACCAGCAACTGGCCGCATTGTTGGCCTACGCAGCGCAGCACAGCGAGCGCTACCGGGATCTGCTGGATTGGCGGGCAGTACAGCCAGACAACGCGCATGCGCTGCTGCAAACCTTGCCGCCACTGCAACGCGCAGAGCTGCAGGAGAGCGCCGACCGGGTGACTTGCCAGCCTGCGCCGGCACACCATGGCGAGCTGCATCTGTTGCAAACTTCAGGCTCCAGCGGCGAACCGGTGAAGGTGCAGGTCAGCGATGCCGCCATGCTGGTACGCGCTGCGGTGATGCTGCGCAGCTACCTGTGGCACCTGCCAGGTTTTGAGCACCGGGTGGCCCATATTTCGGCCAAGGTGGCCAAGGACGACACGGCGCGCCAGGGCGTGCACACGACACACTGGGGCAGTCCATTTTTTCCGCTGTACCGCACTGGCGACAATGTCGGGCTCAACATTCAAACCGATATCAAACGCCAGCTGGAATGGCTGGCGCAAACCAGTCCGGGCGTGCTGATCACCTACCCGTCCAATCTGCAGCGCTTGCTGGAACGCGCAGAGCAGACCGGCCAGAAGCCTGTCGGTTTGCATCATGTGCGCCTTAATGGTGAAACCGTGCCGGAAGGTCTCGCGCAAAAATTGCAGGAACAATGGGGTGCGCGCCTGTCGGCCGTTTACAGCTCGGAAGAGATGGGCGTCATGGCTGTCGATTGCCCGCAAGGCCAGGGCATGCACGTGATGGTCGAGTCTGTGGTGCTGGAAGTGGTGCGTGACGATGGCACGCCCTGCGAACCCGGTGAAACCGGCCGCGTATTGGTGACAGACCTGCACAACTTTGCCACGCCGCTCATACGCTACGAAATACGGGACCTGGCAGAAGTCGGACCACCCTGCCCCTGCGGCCGTCACCTGCCTTTGCTGCGCCGCATCCAGGGCCGCTACCGCAACATGGTCACACTTCCCGATGGCAGGCGTTATTGGCCCCTGCTGGGGCTACGCCGATTTGGCGAAGTCGCACCCATCAAACAGTTTCAGGTAGTGCAACGCAATTTGCATCAACTGGACGTGCGCGTGGCAACCCTGCGGCCGCTGAACGAGGCCGAACAGTCAGCCGTGCTGCAGGCGGTGCAGCAAGCTGTCGGTTACCCGTTCACCATGTCGCTGGAAGTCTTTGACGGCGTTCTTCCAAGCCCTGACAACGGCAAGTTTGAAGAATTCATTTCACTGGTACCCTGAGAAACCAAAACCATGCAAGACAGCCACGTACAAGAACCGCTGGAAGAAAGCGCCCCGTTGGCTGCACGCTGGGCGCAACAGCACTGTGAGGGTTGCGGCTGGTACCACGGCTTTTGGCAACACATGCGCCTGATGGGCATGGGCAAAACGCTCAGTGGCGTGCCTCACCTGTTTCTGCAAGCCGTGGCGCAATGGCAAGGTCAACAAGGCTTGCGGGTGCTTGTATCAGGGGCCGCCGATGCTTCTGCGCTGGCCCATGTGGTGCAGGGTTTGGGTGGTGCCAAGGCCGTCAGGAAACATACTGCGCACTTGACGGTACTGGACCGGTGCGAAACCCCGCTGTCGCTGAACCGCTGGTACGCACAACATGCCGAACTGGACGTGACATGTCACTGCTCCGATGCGTTGGACTTCCAGACCGATCAAACCTTTGACCTGATTTTGACGAGCAGCTTTTTGGGCTATTTCAAACCAGAACAACGACAGCAATTGTTTGCTGTTTATGCCCGTTTACTCAAACCCACGGGGCGTCTCGTATTTGCCAACCGCCTGCGTTCCGGGCCGCAGGATGTTGCCATAGGCTTCAACCCGGCAGAGGCGCAGCGGTTCATGGATCGGGCCCGGCAGGCCAACGCACAATTGCCACCCGCATTGCAGTGGTCGGTGGACAAGCTTCAAGCCGCTGCCTTGGCCTACACGCATTCTTTCCGGTCTTACCCGGTGAATTCACTGGAGACAGTGGCCGCCGATTTGGGCTCTGCGGACATGGTCGTCAAACACCACCAGCTCAGCGAACCCCAACTGCCGGCTTTCGCACAAAAGGCAGGGCTTGCGGGCCCCAGCACTGCCGGCGATTCCACCTACCTGTTCATTGAGGCCGGACTGGCTTGAAAAAGAGCTGGCCGAGCAAAGAATCCGGGTCATTGGGTGTCCAGTGATCAACCCAGCAGCAGCGGTGGTCGAAGCCGTCCAGGATCATCACCACGGGCCGATCAGCACTTGAAAACCGGCTGGCGTACCCTTGGGCTATGACGGGTGGCATGACCAGATCGCGTCCACCCGCCAAATGCCACTGCGCAATGCGCTGCAACTCCGGGACGAAGTCTGCTGGATTGAGTGAACCCGTCAGGGGCGACAAACGTTTGAGTTTGGTCCATGCGGCGTGATCCAGATTACCAGCCAGGGTAATCAGCCTTGCAACGTCCTTGCGTTGCGCTGTCACCAGTGCGGCCACCGCACCCCCTCCTGAGTACCCCACCAGTACCAATTGACTGGCGCCCCAACGGTCTTTCAGTTGATCCAGTGCCTGGGAAGTCGCGTCGATCACCTCGGGTGCAAAACGGTTAGAGGTCCAGTACCTGGACTGGCAATGTTGACGATAAGGCGCCTGCACGTACTGGCACGGGCGCCCCAGGTAGGCCACGGCACCCCTGTGCTTCAAGGCCAGGCGAAGGGCCAGTGGATCTTGCGGTGTGGGGTCGGCAGACGGGCTGGATTCATCCAGCCAGGCGAGCCCGTCGCCTTCCAGATAAACGGTTAGCGTGTCGCTGGCATGGGTAGGTTCTGACACCCATGCCTGGAGCGTAAAGCCGTTTGCAGGGAGCAACAGCGGTGACCAGCCAGCGGCTTTTGCCAGCGCCTGAGCCCGGTCGGTGCGCTCGGAGGGACTGGGTAAGTGGCTGCACGCAGCCAGTAACAAACCGATGCAAACCATGGCGGCATGGCATAGCCTCAACCATAGTGTGCTCATAGAATGCGTTAAAACTTTTTTGGAACTCAGCATGCTTGTGAATTATCTGGTGATTGAAAACGTCCTGTCTGCCGAGTTGTTGCAACAGGTCCGACACGCCATCGCAACCGGGCCTTTCAATGATGGCAAGGAGACAGCACATGGCTTGGCAAAGGCCATGAAAAACAACCAGCAACTGGCAGTGGCTCCCTATGAGAAGTTGCTTGATACCGTGGGCAGGTCCATTGTTTCGCATCCCATGGTACAGGCCTTTGCCCTACCCCACTTGGCCAGCCGTCCGATCATCAATCGCTACGCACAGGGTATGGAATATGGGCTGCATGTGGACAACGCCTATATGGCGGACGTGCGTACCGACCTGTCATACACCCTGTTTATTGACGACGTGGCCAACTACGATGGCGGCGAGTTGCTGATCAACGGACTGTCTGGTGCCCAGGCTTTCAAGCTACCCGCAGGCAGTCTGCTGATTTATCCCACCGGGGCATTGCATCGTGTGGCCCAAGTCACGCGCGGCGAACGCCGCTGCGTGGTGGGATGGATACAAAGCCGCCTACGCGATGCACATCAGCGTGAAATTTTGGGCAAACTCAATGCCCTGAAAGATGTATTGCGACAAAACCCCGCGCAATTGCCCTTGGCCTTGCAGGCCAACGAATGCGCACAGAATCTCTTGCGCATGTGGGGGGAATAGCAGCGGCAACCCCACCGTGATCCACAAGGACGGCTGCGACTTTTGCACCGCCTGTGGCTATGTGGGGCAGTGCGGGTAAGTTTACTTGCTGTGTTTGTTGTCGCGCACCACCAGCACCGGCAGCTTGGTGTGCGACAGCACGGCTTGGGCCACGCTGCCGAGCACCAGTTTTTCAAGGGCGTTGCGGCCGTGCGAGCCCATCACGATCAGGTCCGCCTGCATCGACTCGCCGGCTTCGACAATGCCGCGCCAGGCGGTGTGCGCCTCCACCACCGAGGAATCGACGGCAACGCCGGCATCGGAAAAAGACTGCTTGGCAACTTTGACAGCTTCATTGGCCTCAGCGGTTGCGGCGCTCAAATATTCTGCCTGGCCGTAGGCAAAATCGGTACCCACACCGGTAAACGGGTAGGGATCGATCACATAAATCACGGTGACCCGGCTGCCAAACGCCTTGGCCAGCGCGATCGCCTTGCCCACGGCCATTTGCGCCGTATCAGAGCCATCAACGGGTACCAGAATATGGTTGAACATGACTTACTCCTTTTAAGAAAACAGACAACCGCATTTTGAACCAGATCATCAGCCCGTGTCTGACAAAACGCATGGATCGGATCAAATGTCTTCCGGCACCATCTTGATGGCGCCACAAGGGCACTCCGAGACACACATGCCGCAGCCCTTGCAGTAGTCGTAATTGAAGTCAAAACCCAGGCCTGGCCCTTTTTTGATGACCGCGTTGTCCGGGCACACACCATAGCAGTTGTCGCATTCAAAACAATTGCCGCAGGACAGGCAGCGCCGTGCTTCAAACAGCGCGTTGCTCTCGTCCAGGCCGCCCTGCACTTCTTCAAAGGTGGATTGGCGCCGGATGATGTCGAGCATGGGCCGCACCGTTTTGGGCGCGTCGCTGTAATACCAGGTGTTGAGCAAATCGAAGCTGGCCACTTCGCTTTTTGGCGCCGGCTCATAGGTGGCACCACGCAGCCAGGCATCGATGTTGCGCGCTGCTTTTTTGCCGTGTCCAATGGCCACGGTCACGTTGCGGTCCGCGGGCACCATGTCACCACCGGCAAAAATGCCGTCGTGGCCGGTCATCATCCGGGCATTGACCTGCACCACGCCGTCTTGCACGGCCATGCCGGGCACGCCCTCGATCAGCGACAAATCCACATCCTGGCCCAGCGCCAGCACCACCGAGTCGGCTTCCAGGGTTTCGAATTCACCGGTGGGCTGTGGAAAGCCTTTCTCATCGAGCGCCATTTTTTCGACCGTGATGGACGATTCACCGGCCTGTTTGATGGTGGACAGCCACTTGATCATGACACCTTCTTGCAGCGCGTCTTCGACCTCAAAGTCATGCGCCGGCATCTTGTCGCGGTTGCGCCGGTACACGATGATGGACTCGGTCGCGCCCAGCCGTTTGGCGGTGCGGGCCACGTCGATGGCTGTGTTGCCACCGCCATACACCACCACCCGCCGGCCCAGCAAGGGTTTGTCCTCGCCCTCCATGGAGCGCAGCACCGACACCGCATCGAGCACCTTGGCCGAGTCGCCCGCCGGAATGTAGGCGCGCTTGGCAATGTGCGCGCCCACGGCCAGAAACACCGCGTCAAAGCCGCCGGATTCTTTGGCTTCGAGCACGTTGGACACCTTGGTGTTGTACTCGATGTGCACACCCAAATCCACAATGCGCTGCACCTCGGCATCGAGCACCTCACGCGGCAAGCGGTATTGCGGGATGCCAAAACGCATCATGCCGCCCGGTAGCGGCCCGGCTTCGATCACGGTGACCGCATGACCCAGGCGCGCCAGGTGATACGCGGCCGACAAGCCTGACGGCCCGGCGCCGACGACCATCACTTTTTTACCCGAACTGAAAGCGGGTTGGGGAAACTTCCAGCCCTGGGCGATGGCTTCATCGCCCAAAAAGTGCTCCACCGAGTTGATGCCTACCGGCAAATCCATTTGACCCCGATTGCACGCGCCTTCGCAGGTGTGGTAACAGACACGCCCCATGATGGCCGGGAACGGGTTGTCTTCCACCAGCGTGCGCCAGGCTTCCTGGTAGTTGCCCGACTCGGCATGAAACAGCCAGCCCTGGATGTTTTCGCCAGCCGGGCACTGATGGTTGCAAGGGGGTTTGCGGTTGAGATAGACCGGGCGCGAGGTGCGCCAGGAGCCGGTGTGGTTGGCCAGCGAGCTGCCGACATCGAGCGTGATGGCAAATGGTTTTTGCATGGTCATTCCCCTAGCAGGCCAAAACGGCGGATATTGCGGTCGGCGCGCGCCTGCAAGCGTGCCAGTGTGGCCACATCGGGCTTTTTGCCAAACAGGTGGGCAAAGCGCTTTTGTGGCTTCAGGTAATCTTCAACCGGCACCTGGCGCCGAATTTTCAGCACACCGGTGACCTCACCGCGCTCGGCCTCGAACACCGGAAAAACACCACTTTCCACCGCCAGGCGCGACAGCTTGATGGTGTCGTGCGAAGCTGCGCCCCAGCCCAGCGGGCAAGGCACAAAAATGTGGATGTAGCGTGCGCCGTGCATCGACATGGCTTTGGTGACCTTGTATTCCAGGTCATGCAAATCCGCCACGGTGGCGGTGGCCACGTAGGGAATTTCATGCGCCATGGCGATTTGCGGCACATTTTTACCCTGGCCAAATTCATTGCCAGGGTGCTCGCCCACCGTCATGGTGGTGGCGGTGCGCGCCGCCGGTGGCGTGGCGCTGGAGCGCTGCACGCCGGTGTTCATGTAGGCCTCGTTGTCGTAGCAGATGTAGAGCACGTCGTCGTTGCGCTCGAACATGCCCGACAGGCAGCCAAAGCCGATGTCGGTGGTACCACCGTCGCCCCCTTGCGCCACCACCCGCACGTCGCTGCGGCCTTTGGCTTTCATGGCAGCGGCAATGCCGGTGGCCACGGCTGCGGTGTTGCCGAACAGCGAGTGGATCCAGGGCATTTGCCATGAGGTTTCGGGGTAAGGCGTGGAAAAAACTTCCAGGCAACCGGTGGCGTTGGCGGCGATCAACTGGCCATTGGTGGCCGCCATGGCGGCATCAATGGCGTAACGTGCGCCCAGCGCCTCGCCACAGCCCTGGCAGGCGCGATGACCGGAGTTGAGTGAATTGCTGCGCGCGGCACCTGACTGCACGCTGCGCTGCTCGGGGGCGAGCAGGCGGTTACCGACCGTGAAGGTGCCGGTTTGGTAAAACTTGACCAATGTCTGTTCCATGATGGTTCTTTCTTGTCGGTTGGACGTCAGGCACCCGGCGTTGACACCGTGCCCATGTCGCGCAAGATGCCCTCGGCGATCGGGCCGGAACGGCGCTGCGTTTTTTCACGCGCCAGCACCCGGTTGACCACGGCCCAGTCCAGGTCCAGAAAGGTCAGCAGTTCAAGCTTGTCAGCAATCGCATCCAGCAGCAGTTGCTGCACCGAGGTCTTGGTGATGGCACGCCCGCCCAGGCCTGCCACCACGGTCAGCACCGGTTGCGGCCGGTTGCGCACGGCGCTGCGCACGTCGCGCGAGACAATGCCGCCAATGCCCACGGCAAAGCACTTTTCAATGACCACAATGCGTTTGGCCTTGGCCGTGGCATCGCGAATGGCGGAAATGGGAAACGGGCGGTACGAGGTGATGCCGAGCACGCCGACCTTGATGCCCTGGGCGCGCATATCGTCCACCGTGTCCTTGATGGTGCCGAGCACCGAGCCCAGCGCAATCACGATGGTCTCGGCATCTTCGGTCTGGTAGGTTTTGATCAAGCCACCCGAATCACGGCCAAACTCTTTTTTGAACTCGGCGGCAATCTGCGGAATCAGGTCGAGCGCCTGCATCTGCTTGGCGTGCGCCAGATAGCGCACTTCGGTAAACGCCTCGGGGCCGACCATGGCACCGATCGTGACCGGGTCATTCGGATCCAGCACCTGGCGCGGCTCATAGGGCGGCAAAAAGCGGTCCACCTGCGCCTGGTCGGGCATATCGACGCGCTCATAGGCGTGGGTCAGGATGAAGCCGTCCATACACACCATCACCGGCAGCGACAACTCTTCGGCAATCTTGAACGCCTGGATGTGCAGGTCCAATGCTTCCTGGTTGGTTTCGGCAAAAATCTGCAGCCAGCCCGCATCGCGCATCGACATGCTGTCGGTGTGGTCGTTCCAGATGTTGATGGGCGCGCCAATCGAGCGGTTGGCCACCGTCATCACAATCGGCAAGCCCAGACCGGAGGCGTTGTAAACGGCCTCGGCCATGAACAACAAGCCCTGGCTGGCCGTGGCCGTATAGGCCCGCGCTCCGGCAGCCGAGGCGCCAATGGCGACACTCATGGCGGCAAACTCGGATTCGACGTTGATGAATTCGCAGGGCGTCAGGTCGCCCGACTTCACCATCTCGCCCAGGCCTTCCACGATGTGGGTCTGGGGTGAGATGGGGTACGCACAAATGACTTCCGGGCGGCTCAGCGCCACGGCTTTGGCTACGGCATGCGAGCCTTCGCATTGTTCAAGCATGGTGTGTCTCCTCGGCGTCTTGGTTCATGACGATTTTGTAGGCTTCTGCGGCCGCCGCCTTGTTGCCCAGCGCGACAGCCCCCTTGAATTTTTCATCAATGGCGCTTTGCACGGCTTCGAGCGAAATCAGTTTGCACAGGGCGGCAAAGGCACCGAGCAAGGGCACATTGGGCACCGCGCGTCCGACATGCTTCATGGCCAACTCGGAGGCGGGCACGGTCAGCAAATGATCACTCTGGAAGCCTTTGACGAATTCACCAATGCCCAATTCCTCGAAACTGCGGGTGGTGTTGATCACAATAAAGCCGTCTGGTTTGAGGCCGCTGAACACGTCCACCTGGTGCAGCAGCGTGGGGTCCTGGATGATGATGGCATCGGGCGCCATGATCGGCTCGCGCAAACGAATTTCCTTGTCGTCCATGCGGCAAAAAGCCACCACGGGTGCGCCGGTGCGCTCGGATCCAAAACTGGGAAAGGCCTGCGCGTGGCGACCGCCCAAAAATGCAGCGATGGACATCATCTCTGCACCCGTGACAACCCCTTGGCCGCCGCGTCCGTGAATGCGTACCTGAAACATGGTGTGCTCCTCAAATGTTGGCGGGTCAAACAGGCGAAGTGTCTGCGGCCTTTTTTCAACAGAACGAATGATGATGCGACGACGAATTGAACTATTGATTTGGATCAAACTCTTTTACGATAAGGAACTGTATTCCACATTACAAAATAATGACATCCATCAGATCGAAACCGGCACACCATGGGTATGCTTCTCACTTTATTTTTGAAAGGATTCTGGTATGCCCACGCTGCAATGGACTGACTCGCTGGCTCTTGGTTTGCCCGTCATGGATGACACCCACCACGAATTTGTAGATCTGCTGGCCCAAGTGGTCAACGCACCAGACGACACCCTGCTGCCCCTGTGGCGCGAACTTGTGGCACACACCGACACGCACTTTGCCCGCGAAGACCACTGGATGAAAGAAACCGGTTTCTCCAGCACCAACTGCCACACCACCCAGCATCAGGTGGTGCTGCAAGTGATGCGCGAGGGCGACCAACGCGGCACCGCGGGCGAACTGGCCGTGGTGCGGCAAATGGCCGATGAATTGGGCACCTGGTTTCCCATGCACGCCCAGGCCATGGATGCCGCGCTGGCCCTGCACCTGCGCGGCGTCGGTTACGACCCCATCACCGGCCAAGTGACGCTACCGCAAGCCCTGCCGAGCGAGACCATTCATGGCTGCGGTGGTTCGACCTGCGCAACGGTTGACGCACCCAGGCAGGAAAGAGCCGTCCTATAGATTCGGCCCGATGATGTTTTAAGTTCCGTTCGGGCTGAGCCGCCTGCCCTGAGCTGGTCGAAGGGGTCGAAGCCCTTCGACCAGCTCAGGGCGAACGGTGTCGCACCCACGATGCCGCGCATAGGCTGAAACGGGGTCGAAGCCCTTCGACCAGCTCAGGGCGAACGGTTCATACTTCATCGGGCCGTAGCAATAACCTGATGAAAGTTGTCCATCAATCCTGCACCGCCGCATACACCATGTCACGAAACAGCATGCGGTAGTACTCGCGCTGGTTGGGGGCTTGCAGCATCAAAATGCCAAACAGGTCCAGCGCCGGATCGACAAAAAACGTGGTACCAGCCAAACCACCCCAAAAATAGGTACCCACCGAACCTGGCACCGGGGCCACACCCAGGTGTTTGCGCACCGCAAAGCCCAGGCCAAAACCGTGCCCCATGGGCAGCAGGGAACGTGAACCGGCGCTGAACACCGGGATATCGCCCAGGTGATCAGTGGTCATGAAATCGACCGTGCGTGGCCCCAGCAGGCGCACGCCGGAGAGTTCGCCACGGTTCAGCATGAACTGCAAGAAGCGGGCGTAGTCCATCGCCGTTGACGTGAGCCCGCCGCCGCCCGAGGCCAGCGCGGCATCTGCGCGGACATCGATCACGCGCATCTGCACGCCACCATCAGGGTCGCGCGCAAAGGGTTCGGCAATCAGCTCATGGTGCTGTTCCTGCACATGAAACGCGGTGTCCTGCATACCCAGCGGCTCAAAGATGCGTTCGCGCAAAAAAGCTTGCAGGGTTTGACCGGACACCACCTCGACCACCCGCCCCAGCACGTCGGTGGCGCGGCTGTATTCAAACGCCGTGCCCGGCTCGAAGATCAGTGGCAGACCAGCCAGTTGCCGGGTGAACTCGTCGAGCGTGCGCTCGCGCGAGCCAATGCGCAACTGGGTGTACTGGCGCTGCACCGGCGTACTGCCCAGAAACTCGTAGGTCATGCCGGCGGTGTGGCGCAGCAAGTCATGCAGCGTGGCGGCGCGACCCACCGCATGCAATTGCACCGTGCCATCGACCTGGGTTGCCACCTGCTGGGCTGCAAATTCAGGCAAATATTTCGCCACCGGATCGTTAAGCAGCAGCTTGCCTTCTTCCAACAACATCATCGCCGCCACCGAGACGATCGGTTTGGTCATGGAATAGATGCGAAAGCGGGCATCATGCGCCATGGCTACACCAGTGGCCGGATTGAGCTGGCCCACGCTTTCAAACAAGGCCACCTGACCATGCCGTGCCACCACCGCCACGGCACCCGGCAAGCGTTTTTTATCCGTCTCGCCCTGCAATACCTCCATCAGCCGCTGCAAGCGCTGTGGACACAGACCCACTTTTTCAGGGGCTACCGATTTCAATGTCATCACTGCTCCATGGTTTGAAATGCCTTCAGCCCAGCCGTTGCCGTGCCAGCGCGGCACCCTCAGCCAACGCCTTTAACTTGGCCAGCGCAATGTCACGGTTCATGGGGGCCATACCGCAGTTGGTGCAGGGAAACAGGCGGTGCTTGGGCACATATTGCAAGGCCTGGCCAATGGTGTCGGCCACCTGCTCGGCGGTTTCGACCTCGTCACTGGCCACATCGATCACGCCGACCATCACGTCCTTGCCGGCCAGCAAGGCCATCAGATGCGGTGGCACATGCGAGTGGTAACACTCCAGGCTCACCTGCTGGATGCTGCTGGCGGCAATGGCCGGAAAAATGGCCTCGTATTGGCGCCATTCCTGGCCCAGGGTTTCTTTCCAGTCCAGGTTGGCCTTGATGCCGTAGCCGTAACAAATATGCACAGCCGTGGTGCAGGTTAAACCCCGCGCTGCACGCTCCAGGGCTTGCATGCCCCAATTGGCGGCATCTTTCAAATAAACATTGAACGCCGGTTCATCAAACTGGATGATGTCCACCCCATCCGCCTGCAACGCCAGTGCTTCCTGGTTCAGCAAGTCGGCAAAAGCCATGGCCATGTCAATCTTGCTGCCATAAAAACGGTCGGCCACGGTATCGACAATGGTCATCGGACCGGGCAAGGTGAACTTGATTTTCTTTTTGGTGTGAGCACGCAGCAATTGGGCTTCCAGGGCATGGACGCGGCCCTTGAGCCTGAGCGGTGCCACCACCTGTGGCACCTGGGCGTCGTAACGGCCATCGCGGATGCCCATGGTGACCTTGTGCTCAAAGTCGATGCCTTCCACCTGCTCCAGAAAGCCATGCACGAAGTGCTGGCGCGCCTGCTCGCCGTCGCCAATGATGTCCAGCCCGGCATCTTCCTGCAACTTGATCCACAACAGCGTGGCATCGCGCTTGGCTTGCAGCAGCTCGTCGCCCTGCGCTTTCCATTGCGGCCAGAGTTTTTGTGTTTCGGCCAACCAGGCGGGTTTGGGCAAGCTGCCCGCAATCACGGATTCAAACATTCCAGACTCCTTGTTTTGGAAAGGTTCGCATCGTAGCGCAGCACCTCATGGTGCGTTTGTGTCACGGGCATAGACCGGCAGGCGAGCACCGCAATGCCGACAAAAATTGGCATCGGGCATGTGGCCCTCGGTCAGGCATTCCTGGCAGGTGCGGGTGGTCACAGGACTCCTGCGGGTATAGGTCTTCTCGGCCGTGACGATGCCGGTGGGCACGGCCAGCGTGCCCATCACCAGCACAATCATCAGCGCAGCCGTCAGGAACACCATGATCTTGCGCATACTGGCCCGCAGTGCATGGCCCAAAGCCTGGTACTCCGACACATAGGCGGTGAGCTTGAAGACCCGAAACACCCGCAGCAGCCGCAGGATGCGCACGTCGATCAGCGCTTGGTCGAACCAGCGCCCGGCGCGGGTGTCGGCCTCAAAAATAACGGTGTAAATCTGCAAACGCCAGCCCGTCAGGGGCTTGCCGAGTGCATTATTGGCATGGGACATGGGTTACAGTTAAGTCGATTCGTCAACAGGGGTTTAAACAAACGACAGCATCATCATGGCACGCTTGCTGCTTGTATTTTCGGGGCAAGCGATTCAAATAAAGATATGAATAAATTGCATAAAACTCAAGCGTAAACCCGTAGTCAACAAGCTTGCGCACACTGTTAAAGTGCCTGTCTTGTTGATTTTGCAGTCTGTGCCATCAACATTTGAATATTTTTTTATCAACTGGAGTCATCAACCCATGCGTTTAAGCAATCTCAAAACACTGGCTGTCGTTGCAGCCGCTCTTGGTACCCTGGCCGCCTTGCCAGTTCACGCAGGCAAAACGCTCGACGGCATCAAGGCCCGCGGCCAAGTGGTCTGCGGTGTCAACACCGGCCTGGCCGGCTTTGGTGCAGCCGACTCGGCTGGCAAATGGTCTGG
>PHCO01000293.1 GCA_002842265.1 Betaproteobacteria bacterium HGW-Betaproteobacteria-18
CAAACCATGGCTTTCCTGGTCTCAGGAAGCGCGTCACGAACCCAGGCGGTCAACGTCCCACGACCAGGGTAGCCCAGCGCCCTCATCGTGGCAGCGATGCATCGATCGTGATTGAGGTAGTGCTCCACGGGGTCTCCTCGTTTTCAGTGCAATAAGTGACGGTACGCAAAGCTAGCACTGGCGCGGAGGTGGTGTTGGTAGATCGTTGATTTCATTGACTTTCCTGTTCACTTTCAAATCTGCGATTCGTGGCGTCAAACCGTGGTCGGTTTCATCCATTGGTGCCAGTTATCGATGCATTTGGCCGCGAAGGCAGGATTTGGTCAGCATAGCGGTCAACCGGGAAGCGAAACACACCCCGCAAGTTGATGCTCTCCAGCCTGGTGGGCGCAATCTTCCCGATCAGTTCCGGTGGAATGACCTGGCGGCGGTTCGACCAGCGATCCAGGACCGCCTGCATCTGTGAGGTATTCCACGCCATCACGATGTTGGCCATCAGGCTCAACGCATCGGCCACAGCCTGCATTTCATCGACACGTTTGGCCTGCGCCGGGCTGATCCGGCCGGTATAAATGGCGCGCTTGAGGGCGTTAACAGCCTCGCCCCGATTGAGCACCCGGCGCAACTCGTTCCTGAAAGCGTCCTTGACAAAGTAGTCAGCCAAAAACGCCGTACGCAGCAACCGCCCCAATTGCACGCCAGCCTCATAGATTGGATCGCCCTGGGCGGCAGAACCGAACCGCGCAAGAGCTGCCACCGCACTGGCATGTCCGCTCATGACCGAGGCTGCCAGGTGCACCAGACTATCCCAATGCTTTTCGATCAAAGCGACGTCGACATTGGCTTCGCACACCGCAGCGATTTCTGCGGGCACTTTGGTGCCGCGTGGCACAAAGAGGTGGCGCTGTTTGAGTTCCTTCAACCGCGGGCAAAGATCAAAACCAAGCAAACGGGCATGTGACATGGCAAAGTCGGTGTAGCCATGGGTATCCACAGCAAGCTGGCTGGTCTCCAGCTTTTCTTGGCGGATGACACCTTCAATGGCCACGCCCGCCTGGCGCTCATTGAGCACAAAGGGCTGCGCATGGAAGATGCCCCACCGGTCTTTTACATGGGAGTAGATTCCAATGGAAGGTGTGTTGCGCCGAGGATCAAGCCGGGCTTGCCACACCCGTTTGGTGGTCTCCATGCTCATCATGTCAGAAGATGCCAAATCGGACCGCCCCCAGGTGGCGGCAATCGGGTGTCGCTGCATGAATTCCAGCACAGCCTGGCAGGCCTGGCTCAGACGCCGTTCGTCCCGCGCCCAGCGCATGGCCTGGCGAATGCTGGTGGCAGACAATTGCGGAATCATGCGCGCGCATTCGACCGCAGTCAGACTGGTGCCGTGGGCCATGATGCCGGCATAGACCATCAGCAGCTCGTCGGTAGAGCGCGGCTCACGTCCGAGCATGATCCAGCTAAAGCGCACCTGGGCGTCAACGGCCAGAATCACTTCCGGCAATTGAACCTCACCGATGCGGTGATCCAAAGCCGCGCGCAGCTTGGTCACTTCTGGGTCTTCGTCCTCTGCGGGCAATGGCGACAAATGGAGTTCATCATCCACGCGCAGTACGCCACTGCGGGCTGCAGCGGCCACCGCATCGACACCGGCAGTTACTCTGGCCAGCAAAGGCTTCAAGAAAGTGGCAGCCTTGCTGGGTAACGATAGACGGGCATAGTGTTTCTTGGACTCTGCCTGCCAACGCTCGTCCGTGAAGAACAAGCGCGCACGACCCCGAAAGCTCAGGCTGTGCTCAATCCAGACCGAGCCATTGCGCACCGCGCGGCGCAGGGCAAACAGGGTGGCCACCTCCAACGCCTGAAACGCCCGTTCCCGGTCTGGGCTGGAGATCGAAACCTGCCAGATCATTCCCAGACTTGGTGCCACCACTTCAACTGGCAGCTTTCTGGATCCTTTGAGATATAAAGCTTGCAGCTTGGCAAGGTACTCGATGGCAGGATGCTCGCCGGTGGCCTGCCAGGGCAGCTTTGCAATGGCGACGAGCAACGACCGCACGGGGCGAATTCCATCAATCAATCCCTCGCGGACCAGGGAGGCCCTGCTCGGTGGTTTGCGTTTCTGGGTTTCGGTGATCAAGGCTTCAAGACGGGCACGCAACTCAGCATCTGGCACCGCACCTTGCGCGCTCAAGGCAACAAGTTCGCCGAGCAGCGTTTTGTACATTGCGGCCCAATTGACGGTAGCGGGGACATCGGCGGCAGCCTGACGCCACAGATCGGCGATCCGGCGCTGCACCATAAGGATCAACT
>PHCO01000034.1:0-12346 GCA_002842265.1 Betaproteobacteria bacterium HGW-Betaproteobacteria-18
CGCCGTTAAATCCGCCACAAGCCGCGCCACGATTTTCTGCGCAGCATCCCCATTGCCGTAAGGCTTGACAAGCTGGCCGCTGCTTCCCAGGGTGGCACTCATCGTCTGGGTTAGAGTCACCGCACTTTCCGGTGGGGCCAACCGGTTCCAGCCTGCGTCGACCAACTCCACCCACTCGGTTTCATCGCGCAGCGTGACGCAGGGCACCTTGTAAAAGAAAGCCTCTTTTTGCACCCCACCCGAATCGGTGGCGATGAGGGCTGCGTATTTCTCTAGCTGTACCATGTCGATGTAGCCCACCGGGTCGATCAAATGCACACATTGCGCCAGCGCATCAAGCCGGCCCGCCTGCTGCAACACAGCACGCGTGCGCGGGTGCAACGGCCAGACCACCGGAAGCGTTTGGGCGGTCGCCGTCAGTGCATCCACAATGGCGGCCAGGCGCTGCGGGTGGTCGGTGTTTTCGGCGCGGTGAATGGTGGCAAGCACATAGTTTTTCGGCTTGAGCCCCAGCCGGGCCAGCAGGCCGCCATCGGCCTGTACCCGCGCGCCGTGGTGCAGCGCCACGTCATACATCACATCGCCCACGGGAATGATCTGCGCTGCCGCAAATCCCTCGCGCTTCAAGTGCTCGGCTGCCGCTGCAGTTGGCGTGAACAGCCAGCGTGAAATCCGGTCAGTGAGGATGCGGTTGATCTCCTCAGGCATGGCCATGTTGAAGCTGCGCAAACCCGCCTCTACATGCGCCACCGGAATATGCAGCTTGGCAGCTGCCAGCGCACCGGCCAGGGTTGAGTTAGTGTCACCATACACCAGTACGGCATCGGGCTTTTCGGCCAACAAGACCTTTTCCACCTCGGCCAGCATGCGCCCCGTCATGGCGCCATGGGTACCGCCGTGAATGTCCAGCGCATACGCAGGCGTGGCCATGCCCAGCTCGGTGAAAAACACGTCTGACATATTGGCATCGAAATGCTGGCCGGTGTGGACAAGCACTTCTCGTAATTGGTCTGATTGCGCAATGGCGTGTGAGACCACACTGGCCTTGATGAACTGGGGGCGGGCGCCCAGGACGGTGAGAATTTTTTTCATGCCTTGATCTTGTTGAGCAACTTTTCATAAAACCGGCGAAGGGATATCAGAACGCGGGCCGCACACCTCGCCCGGACGCAGGTGACAGAACGCACCGATCCGACACTCGTGATCCACCAAGACACCGATGTCGATGATCGCGCCGCGCTCCACGGTTGCTGCCGTCTCGACAACAGCGCCGGCAGCAACCAATACACCATCCTCCAGAGTGGCGTCCGGCGCGATCCAGGCTGTTCGATGAACCAAGGCGGGCAGTCTCCAGCCTGCGGCGTCCATGCGGTCCATCAGGCGGCGGCGCACGTCGGCGCGGCCAATGGCGACAAACATCGCATCGTCCATTAATGGCTCCTCAAGATCCTGGGACCGCAACACCGGCACGCCTGAAATTGGTGCCACGGCGCCGACCGCTTCATCAACGAATGCCGCCACATGCCATCCACGGTCCACTGCATAGTGGTACACCTTGCGCGCGTGGGCGCCGGTACCGAAAATAAAAAGGCGCGTAGTCACGAAGATGCTCCTGCGTGGGCTATCGCCCTTGTGTAGGTGTCGTTCATGCGCGATACGCAAACACGCCAATCGGCACGCTGTTCGACGATCTCGCGATTGAGCTTGCCGGCTCGCTCGCGCCATGTCGCATCCGCTGCGGCCCGCAGAATGCATTCGGTCAAAGCCCCTGCGTCGCCCGGTGGGTAGAGCAGCCCATTGATCCCGTGTTCCAGCCACTGCGCATTGGCGGGAATGTCGGTTCCGATTGGGAAGCAGGCGCACGCCATCGCCTCATTGAGCGACACATTGTTCCCATCTGACAGTGCGGGCGTAACGAAGACGTCCGCCTGCGCCAACAACTCGGCCAAGCGAGAGTGGTTGACATGGCCGTGAAATGTCACCCACGGCGCGATGCCTGTGCTTGCCACCTGCGCCTCAAGTTCGGGCCTGAGCGGACCATCGCCGACCAGATCCACCTGCAATCGAAGTCCCTGCTGGGCGGCACGCTGGAGTGCGGTGATCAGCGTACTGACGTTGTAGATGGGAGCGAAGTTTCGAGTGCAGATCAAACGCAGCGTGTCGCTTTCCGGGCGGGGAGCCGCCGGGGGTACGAAGCGCACGGTATCCACGCCGAAAGGCACGGCGGACACGGCATCCTCCGATATGCCGAGTGCCGCCACTGCCGGGTTCATGTGCTGCGCCACGGTCGTGACGGCATCGGCATGCCTGACCGCGTAGCTTGCCAACCAGTGCATCAGCTTCGATTTTTTCGGGCTGATCAATACATCCGTGCCCCAAGCGGTAAGCACCAACGGATGCAACCCGGCAAAGGCTGCCAAAAAACCGTAGCTTGTCACGTATTGCGCGTGAACCACGTCCGGCGCGATCCGGCGTGCCAGCGCGCGCAGCGCCGAGATTGCGAGGAAATAGCCGATTCGCCCTAGGCCGAATGTCGGCAGCACATGCACCTGGACACCAGAAATAACCGCGTGCTGAAAGCTGGCGATGTGGACCTCCGCCCCTTGGTCGCGATAGTGCTCGGCCCAGCGCCGTGTGTGAATGCTCTTGGCATCAGAGACGTAAAGAATGCGTTTCATAGTAGCCCGTCCTGTCGATAAGACCTCGCCAGACCACGGATCAGAACCTCCACCCCAACCGGGTATTCGAATGCCAGGTCTTTCATCAAGTGAGAGGAGTCGTATTGCGTCGTATTGGTCAATTCCAGAAATCGCTCCCGGTTAATAGGTAGGTTACGGCCCGACACACGAGTGGTCAAAGAGCCGAGTGTTGCCGCAGCTTCACCGACCCACAGCGGCAGGCGCCGGCTAGGCACTGGCACGCCCAGTTCCTCTGCAATCCAACCCACCAGGCGCGACAACTGCGCCGGGGTATTGATGATGTAGTCATGTCCAGCTGATGTGTGCACGGCGGCGGCGACAAGGGCAGCCGCCACATCCTCGACGGCCACATAGTTGACCCAGGGTTTGGCTGCACCGAACCACGTGAAGTAGCCACTGCGAACCATCTTCATCAAACCCAGCAATGGGCGGGGTTGGTTCGGCATGAGGCCGATCACATTGCTGGGCTGGAGAATGACGCTGTCCATGCCGGCGCCAGCGCAAATCTCTCGCACGCATTTTTCGCCAGCGTCCTTGCTTGCCTCGTAACGATTTCGTGGGGTATGCGGAAACGATTCATTGACCCAACCAGAGTGGGGGGAGGCGCCGTAGACACCAACACTGCTGACATAGACAAAGCGGCGCACACCGGCGCGCGCAGCCGCTTCGACCAGTCGCCGGGTGCCTTGGTGGTTCACGGCGTCCATTCGGGACTCGTCGCGCTTTTCACCGGCGATATGAATGACCGTATGGATGCCACTTGGCAACGTCACCGCTTGCATTAAGTCCACCGTGGCGTACTCCAACTGTTCGGAGTCGTCATTCCGCGGCGATGCGCGCCCGCGTGTTGCCAAGACAAGACGCCCAACGCCCGGGGCCCCCACCAGGCGCCGTAGAACGTGTCGCCCCAGGAATCCGGTCGCACCCGTGACAAGAATCGAGGTCAAGTGGGAACTCATGGCTGCGTACGGTGCGCGACAGTTGAAGTATTTCGGCACCCACCAAACACATAGGCAACGACCAGAATGAGCCACACCGCCGCCAGGCTTTGCTGCGTCGTGCCAACGATCAGGCTGACCACGTCGCCCGCGATACAGCGGAACATGAAGGCCGTCAGAAGCGAATAAATCAACACCGTGCCGAATCGCTCCCGGCCACGCTGCATCCAGCGATGCAACGCGCCCCATCCAATACCCCACACTGCCGCGACCAGCAAAACCCCTAGCGGGCCGAAATTGAGATAACCCTCCGACAGAAAGAAAAACTGTCTCCCCTCATTTAGGCCAAAACCACCACCATAAAACTTTTCCATATACCAATTCGACAACGGAAGTGGCCTGTCTGGGAGGATAAAACTGGGAATCATGTAGACCGGTGCACGCAGAAAGGACACGCCAAACCAGGGCATTTCCGTGACGCCGATCGTCCGGACCATTTGCGGCAAGGTCTCAAAAGGCACGACGAATTCGCCAATAGTGAGCGTGTAAAATAAATTCTCCTTATCCTGGCCGGCGTCGGATGAGGCGAATGTCTTCGCATTGAACTCATCCAAGCTCTCGTAATTAGAACCTCGAAGCGAGCCCATCACATTTAACGCAAGGAAGCCCGCAAGTGCCACCGTCAACAAGATGGGTAGCGTAATTCTGCGAATACGCAGGTGGAAGAAGATGGCAAGCGCCACGGCCAAATACAGAATCATGGACCGATTGCCGGTCATCACAAAAAAGGCGAGGTTGATCAGAAGCAAGGCCATACCCCACCCGAAATCCGACCAGCATCGGGTTACGGCGAAACGATCGAACATGGCAAGCATCGCCACCACCAACCAGGGGAAGCCCACAGCGAAGTAGCCACGACCAAAGGTTTCCGCGGAAGAGTTGTAACCGAGTAGCAAAAAAGCAATAACTCCGCCAAGGGGCTCGGTAAGCAGGTAAATCAGCAAGGCGGACAGGCCCACCAAGGTCCATATGCCAACGCCCGTGCCACGAACACTTCGATCCCTCAGCAGCGGAATGCGATCACCCAATTTGTGTGCCCAGCGGGAATAATAGGTCAGCACAAATATCACTAAAGCGATGGCCGTCAGCCCCAGGGAAAACGCCAAGTAAGGCGCAAATTCCGGAAGGTAAGGTGACACATTGCCCTCGATTTCTGTCGTGAGGCAATACCGGACCGGCAGCGGCAGGGCAAACAGGGTAACGAAGAACAGAAACAAACTGACCGGTTCAAAGACGCTGGAGCGACGCGACGCAAATATATACAGGCTAAGCAGTGCCAGCACGCACAGATAGAAAACGACCGCCAGCAATGTCCAGGATTGTGTGTCCATGATCGATCAACGTCCCATCCGCAAGGCCACGAGGCGCCGCACTCCCGCCCAATCCTGGCGCCTGGGCAACAGCACCTCGCTGGCGGTCACATGGTGCACACGGCAGTAGCCAATGACGGTAATGATCGCCGTGATCGCCGACACCAGATTGGTGACCCAGGCAGCACCGACAACACCCCATTGCGGGATAGCCCAGACAGCGAGCGCGACACCCAAGAGCAGCGACACAGCAGCAGCGAAGAGCGGATAGCGAGGATGTCCCTGCCCTGACAAAAGTTGGCTCAGGATGCGGGGAATCGCCAGCAAGACCACCGACGGTGCCAGATGGATCAGCGCATGTGCCACCGGTGCATAGGATGCCCCCATCAGCAAACTGACTAGCGGCGCGGCCAGCAAGACGATCAGAACCACCAATGACAGGCCGACATAAAGATTCAGGCGAAGCGCCACTTCGATTGCAGCGCGATCAAAGTCTTTTGAACTGGCTTGCGGAAATACCAGCTGTCCGATGGCACTCGGCAGCAGCAGCGTCACCTCCAGCAGCAAAAGTGCCAAACTTAGAAAGCCGACGGACTCGGGAGCGCTGTAATAAGAAAGAACCAACAGCAGCCCCCGCATGGCGAGATAGTGCAGCAGATTCGAGAAATAAACGAGTGCGCCATAGCCCAGCATGTTGCGCAACACGACAGTCAAACTGCCAGACTCCGCGATGCCCCCCCCTGGCGCAGAAGAAGTTTTCATGACCTTTATCGACACGACAAGCGCCAGCGCCAAGCCAACCGCGTGCGCGACGGAAATAGAAGCGGCACTGTGCACATCCACAAGTGCCCAGCCTGCGACGACAATCAATGGCAACGCCGCCCGCGCCACGTTCAGCGCATTGACGGTGTCGTACCGATGACTGCCCATCAAGATAGCGAGGATCTGGCTGAACGAGAGGAAGACGAATCCGGCTGCGGTTCCGATGTACAGCAGTGCCGCAGGAATCTTCAGTGTCAACTCAATGATTTGGACGAAGCCCATCCAATACGCAAGACTGGAAAGTCCACCCAGCAGGATCGCCAGACCTATCAGGACTGCAACGTTGACTCGCCGCACATCCCGCACCGAGGCCCGCCCTGACGCGATGAAGAAGGTGCTGGCAGGGCCAAGCCCAAAATTCAAGCCAATAAAGGCAAGATTAAATATCAGGATGAACTGCGCATAGTGTCCATTCTGCTCCGGCACTAGCAATCTCGCCGCCAGAACGGTAAGGGCGAGTTGCAGCCCGCCGCCGATCACGGTTGAGCCAGTGGTGGAGAGGATGTATCGAGCGCTCAACATAGCACTATCGAGGCTCCAAGAAGTTTGGCCGAGCTTTCCAAGATTACCAAACTCTTCACTATTGATTCAGCTTGATGGTGCCTACAACATACTGCTGCTGCTCCACATCGAGACTGGCACTGAACGGCAAACTCAAAACCTCAGTCGCCACCTCATCCCCAACCGGCAACTGCGCCAACTCATCCGCCACTGCCGGCTGTTTGTTCAACGGAATCGGGTAATGCACGGCGGTTGGTATGCCGGCTGCCTTCAGCCTTTCCTGCACGGCATCGCGGTTCTGCACGCGAATGGTGTATTGCGCCCAGGCGCTGGTGTTGTGGGGTTCGATGTAGGGTGGGGTCAGGGTAGTTGGCCGACTGAAGTCGGCCCCACAAAGAAGGGCGTTGTAGCGGGCGGCTACTTGCTGGCGCAGGGCAATTTCTTCTTCGAAGATGGCCAGTTTGGGCAACAGGATGGCGGCTTGCAGGGTGTCCAGCCGGCTGTTCACGCCGACGCGGATGTGGTGGTAGCGCCGGTCCTGCCCGTGGCGGGCGATCTGGCGCAGCACTTTGGCCAGTTCGTCGTCGTTGGTGAAGATGGCGCCGCCGTCGCCATAGCAGC
The DNA here is from genome assembly GCA_002842265.1 of Betaproteobacteria bacterium HGW-Betaproteobacteria-18. GTDB lineage: Bacteria > Pseudomonadota > Gammaproteobacteria > Burkholderiales > Burkholderiaceae_C > Rhodoferax. Next base: position 6,952 of record PHCO01000034.1, read on the forward strand.
CCAGCGGTTTGCTGGGGAAAAAGCTGGTGCAGGCAACGGTGCTGAGGTTGCAGCTCTTGCGGCCCTTGTAGGTGGCACCAAAGCTCTGCGCTGCGTCTTCAATGACTGGTATGCCGTGTTTGGCGGCGATGGCGTTGATGGCGTCCATATCCGCGCACTGGCCATACAGGCTGACAGGAATGATGGCTTTGGTACGCGGGGTGATGGCAGCCTCAAGCAACTTGGGGTCTAGGTTGTAGGTGCGCGGGTCAATATCTACATACACCGGCTTGGCGCCCAGCAGGGCCACGGTTTCGGCGGTGGCAATGTAGGTAAAACCGGGGGTGATGACTTCATCCCCGGGGCCAATGCCCAGTGCCATTTGGGCGATTTGCAGCGCATCGGTGCCGTTGGCGCAGGTGATGCAGTATTTGGCACCGACAAAGGCGGCCAGTTTTTCTTCGAGCTCCGCGACTTCAGGGCCGAGGATGTATTGGCCGTGGTGCAGCACGCGGTGGATGTTGCGCTCCAGCGCTGGGCGGATGCGGTCCTGTTGCGCGGCCAGGTCACAAAATTCTATGGCTTTGGGTTGTGCTGAAGTTGCTAACCAGGCCGCCGCTTCACTGGGTGCAATTTGTGCTACTTTGTTGCCCGTTTGAAAGCGCTTTTCGTTGCTGACAATGGCAGTAGGCTGATGCAGGGCTGCTGCGGCCATCACAATTTGTGCATCTTCCAGGTCGTTGCCAAGGTTTAATGCAGCCGGTTGGTCAAAGCCGTAACTACTGAGAACCTGCACTTTAGTCACCAGGTCGCTCACCAAAGCCCGGGCCTTTTCAATGGCCAGCTCTGGTGCGGCACCTGACTTTTTGAGCTCGCGCCGCGTGATGTATTCAAGCACTGGCAAGCTGGTGCTGCTTACCCAGCACTGGTGATCGGCAGCAGGGTCGCCTGCTATCAAATTGGCAATACGCAAAAGTTCATCAGCGGGTACGCGGCACAGCCACAGGTCAAGAATGACATTGACATCTAAGACAAGATTTTTCATCTGGTGTATTTTTCTTCCAAGGCATCAACGTAAGTGGCTTTATCTTGTTCGACACTGGTTTTTGCGCGCGGGTGAAATTGAGGCCCAAGAATGGCCTGAATTTGTGCCAGATACGCATTGCCTGCCGTTGCTGCTGCTTGGGCTGTGGGGGCGCTGCTGCATGAAGCTGCTGGCGCTGTGGTGGTGTCAATTTCAGATTCAGGTAAATCAATCATGAGTTTGAATTGACGATGCTTGAACTGTATGGGCTGTGTGAAACGGATGATGCCGTTGTCATAGGTAGCTGCTACTTGCATGGTGGAGTCTCCTGAGCGGTTAGCGTGTCATTTTGCAATAGGTAATGCAGGCCAGTAGCGGCGCAGGTGGCAGTGGCTGTGCCGGTTAGGGGTAAGTCAAGCTTTTCGCCGTATTGGCTCATCCAGCCAATTTGTTTTGCGGGCACGCCGGCCATGAGGGCGTAGGGTTTGACGTCGCGGTTGATGACGGCACCAGCGGCCACAAAGGCGTATTCGCCCAGGGTGGTGCCGCAGACGATGGTGCAGTTGGCGCCCAGGGTAACGCCGCGTTTGACCAGGGTGTTGCGGTATTCGTCTTTGCGGCTGACGGCGGAGCGGGGGTTATAGACGTTGGTGAAGACCATGCTGGGGCCGCAGAATACGTCGTCTTCCAAAGTGACGTTGTCATAGACCGAGACGTTGTTCTGGATTTTGCAGTTGTTGCCAATCACCACGCGGTTGCCCACAAACACATTTTGACCAAAAGAGCAGTCGCGGCCAATTTTGGCGCCGCCGCTGATGTGCACCCAGTGCCAGACGCGGCTACCGTCGCCAATTTGGGCACCGGGGTCAATGATGGCGGTGGGGTGAACGGTGACGCTCATGTCAGTATTCCAACGGCAAGGCAACGCGCTTGCCGTCACGGGACGAGAGGTACATGGCAATCAGCAGCTCCAGCGTGATCAGGCCCTCGCGGCCATCTGTTTCTGGCTCGGCTTGGCCTCGCAGGGTGTCGATCACATTGGCGTAGTAGAGCGGGTGGCCAAAGCCATAGACCGAGGTGGTCTGGTAGCTGCTGGCGGCTACTTCCGCGTCTTCCGGGCGGGTGTCGGCAAACTGCCAGGTCTGGATTTCATTGACCGCTACGCCGCCAATGCGCACCGTGCCTTTTTCCCCCAGGATGGTGATGCTGCCTTCCATGTTTTTGGGGTAGGTGAGCATGGTGACGTTCAGGGTGCCCATGGCGCCGCTGCGCCAGCGAATGGCGGCCACGCCGCTGTCTTCCACCTCGATGTTGCGGGCCAGGGTGGCGGTGTAGGCCATGACGCTTTCGACCGGGCCAATCATCCAGTGCAGCAGGTCGATGTAATGGCTGGCCTGGTTCATGAAGGCGCCGCCGTCAAACTCCCAGGTGCCGCGCCATTTGGCGCTGTCGTAATAGGCCTGCGGGCGGGTCCAGAACACGTTCATGGCGACCGAGTAAATTTTGCCAAAGCGGTCTTGCTCAATGGCTTTTTTGAGCAACTGCAAGGTAGCGTTGCGGCGGTTTTGCTTGACCACAAACAGGCGCACATTCGCCTCGTCACAGGCTTTGACCATGCGCACGCCGTCGTGCCAGCGGGTGGCCATGGGTTTTTCGGTCATGACGTGGCGGCCCGACGCAGCTACTTGAATGGTTTGCTCGGGGTGCAGGCCGCTGGGGGTGGTCAAGATGACCAGGTCTGCGGTGGTGGTTTTGAGCAGGCTGGCCAGGTTGCTGTGGCCTTGTGCCTTGGTGCGGGTGACGGCCTGGGCCAGGGCGGTGGCGTTAACGTCGCACACATCAACCAGTTCGACATTGTCAGCATGGCCTTCAATGGCGGCAAAGTGGTTGTTGGCAATGCGGCCGCAGCCGACCAGTGCTAAACGGATTTTGCGGTTGGTGACGGGGGCGTAGTTGTACATGGGTTCCCTTTGGATTTTTGGTTTGGCATGCTGACTTTTTACAGGCGGAAAACGGTAAAGCCTGCGTTGGCGAGGTCGTGCCGGTTGTAGAGGCTTTTAACGTCGGCCAACACGGGTTTGTCGCCCCGGCAAAGTTGGCGCAGATGCGCCGGTGACAGGTCGCGGTATTCGTGGTGTCCCACGGCAACCACCAGGGAGTCAGCGGGGTGCTGGGCATCTACGGCGCCGAGCGTTAAACCATATTCGTGGGCAAATTCCGCTGCGTCAGCCCAGGGGTCGGCCATGACAACGTTGACACCCCAAGCCTGGAATTCACGCACCAAATCAACAACCTTGCTGTTGCGAATGTCGGGGCAGTTTTCTTTAAAGGTGACACCAAGTACGCCCACGGTGCTGTGTGCCACGTCAATGCCGTTGCGCAGCATTTGTTTGATGACATTGCGGGCAGCGTAGCGCGCCATGTTGTCGTTGATCCGTCGTCCAGCCAGGATCACCTGGGGGTGGTAGCCGACTTGTTCGGCCTTGTGCGTCAGGTAATAGGGGTCCACGCCAATGCAGTGGCCACCCACAAAGCCGGGCCTGAATGGTAAAAAGTTCCATTTGCTGCCGGCGGCCTCAAGCACTTCGAGGGTGTCAATGCCCAGGCGATCGAAGATGACCGAGAGTTCGTTAACCAGGGCAATGTTGAGGTCGCGCTGGGTGTTTTCAATGACCTTGGCGGCTTCGGCCACCTTGATGCTGGTGGCCTTATGGGTGCCTGCGGTGATGATGCTTTTGTAAAGGGCATCTACGACGTCAGCCACTTCAGGCGTACTGCCGCTGGTGATTTTTTTGATCTTGGTGAGGGTGTTGACCTTGTCACCAGGGTTGATGCGCTCGGGGCTGTAGCCACAATAAAAGCCATGGTTGAACATGAGACCGCTGAATTTTTCCAGCACGGGCACGCACACTTCTTCGGTGGCGCCGGGATAGACGGTGGACTCATAAATGACGATGTCACCCGGTTTGAGCACCTTGCCAACGGTTTCGCTGGCCTTGACCAGCGGCGTCAGGTCGGGGCGGTTGGCTTTGTCCACCGGGGTGGGTACGGTCACAATGAATATTTGGCAGCTATTGAGGTCTGCCGGGTTGCTGCTGAAGCTTAATTGCGCTGCAGCCTTGAGTTCTGCCGGGCTGGCTTCCAGTGTGTGGTCTTGGCCAGACTGCAACTCGGCAATGCGGGTGGTGTTGATGTCAAAGCCCAGCACGGGGCGCTGTTTGCCAAATTCAATGGCCAAAGGCAAGCCAACATAACCGAGGCCAATGATGGCAATTTTCATTTTTTGTATTCCCTAATGGTGGTAATTTTAGGCGGTGGATTTGATTCAACCCGTGGATTATTGCTACGGCCCGATGAAGTATGAACCGTTCGCCCTGAGCCGGGCCTGTCCTGAGCTTGACGAAGGGTCGAAGGGCTCGCAATGACGGCCGCCTCGACGCGGCCATAGCTGTCTTCAAACCGCACAATGTCGTCTTCACCCAGGTAGCTGCCCGACTGGACCTCGATCATTTCAAGGTCGGTTTTGCCGGGGTTTTCCAGGCGATGGGTTTCACCAATGGGAATGTAGGTGGACTGGTTCTCCGTGAGAAGAAAAGTCTCATGGCCTTTGGTGACCAGCGCGGTGCCCGACACCACAATCCAGTGCTCTGCGCGATGGTGGTGTTTTTGCAGGCTGAGCTTGGCACCGGGGCGCACGGTGATGCGCTTGACCTGAAAGCGCTCACCGCAGTCAATGCTGTCGTAGCTGCCCCAGGGGCGGGCTACCTTGCGGTGCAGGCTGGCTTGCGGGCTCTGCCTGGCTTCCAGTTGCGCCACCACGGTCTTGACCTGTTCGGCATGACTGCTTGCCGCCACCAGCAAGGCATCCGGCGTGTCGATCACCAGCAAATCCTGCGTCCCCAAGGTCACCACGACGCGCTGTGGCGCGTGAATATAGGTGCGCTGGCTTTGCAGCGCCAGGCCTTGGCCGTCTATGCGGTTGCCTTGCTCGTCTGGCGGGCTCAGGTCGGCCACGGCGTTCCAGCTGCCGACATCGCTCCAGGCGCCTGCAAACGGCACCACCACTACTTTTTTGTGGCGTTCCAGCACGGCGTAGTCGATGCTGTCGGCGCGGCAGGCGGCGAAGGCTTCAGGCTCAGGACGAACAAACTGTTGATCTTGCGTGGCTTTTTCCATGGCTTGCTGGCAGCTCTGCAAGATGTCACCCGCGTGCTGCTGCAGCGCTTCGAGCAGGGTGCCGGCTTGCGCCAGAAAAATGCCGGCGTTCCAGAGCACGTTGCCCTGCAAAATCAGCGCCTGGGCCTTTTCGGCGTTGGGCTTTTCAATGAATCGGGCCACGCCAAAGCTGCCATCGCCGTCGGCCGCGCCCTGCTCAATATAGCCATAGGCGGT
>PHCO01000034.1:12387-30594 GCA_002842265.1 Betaproteobacteria bacterium HGW-Betaproteobacteria-18
GGGCACCACGCCAAAGGTCACGATGGCGCCCTGGCGGGCGGCATGGCTGCCTTGCTGCACCATGGCGGCAAAAGCCTGGGCATCGGGAATGTGGTGATCAGACGGGCAAAACAGCAACAGGTCTTGCGGAGCCAGCTGCAGCGCGGCCAGCGCCATGGCGGGCGCGGTGTTGCGCGCCACCGGCTCCAGGATGATTTGCCCCTTGACCCTGGCCGCCTGCATGGCCTCGGCCACCAGAAAGCGGTGCTCTTCTGCGGCCACGCAAATCACCTCAGGTGCTGTGCCGTTGCCATTGACTTGCACGACCCGCTCCAGCGTGAGTTGCAGCAAGCTTTTGTTGTCAACCAGCGGAACAAACTGCTTGGGGAAGCTCTTGCGCGACAGCGGCCACAGCCGGGTGCCCGAGCCGCCGCAGAGAACAATGGGGGTAATTTTTGCGTTGGTCATGAATTATAGATTCGGCCCGATGATGTTTTAAGTTCCGTTCGGGCTCATACTTCATCGGGCCGTAGCAATAACGTGAAATAACAGCGTCATTGCGAACCAGCCGAATCCGGCCCGTTACCGCACACGGACCTTGAACAGGGTTTCTTCAGCTCTGGTTTTTGTGGGGCAGACTTCAGTCTGCCATGGCCGACTAAAGTCTGCCCCACAACAAACAAAAGCCGCTTGTTCATGGAAAGGAGGAACGACGTGGCGATCCATGTCTTCTGAATTTCTCAACTCATGGATTGCCGCGCTGCGGCCTGTCCTGAGCTAGTCGAAGGGCTCGCAATGACGGAGGGCTTTTCTCGGCCTCGCTCTGCAGCGACTCTATTTCAGCTTTCAGGGCTTCGAATTCGTCCATTTTGCGTTGCAAGAAGCGGCCGGTCAGGGCGGCTTTTTCGGCGATGCCGCTGGGGGTGAGCAGGTAGGCGTAGGCCAGTTTGCGCTGGCTGCTTTGAAAGTTGTGCACTTTGAGCAGGCCTTTGTCGAGCAGGGCCTTGAGGCAGTAGTTGGTTTTGCCCAGGCTCACGCCCAGGGCCTGCGCCAACTCGCGCTGGGTCATCTGCGGGTTGGCCTGCAGCAGGCGCAGCACGGTAAAACGCGTGTTTTCGTTCAGGGGAGCTTTGTCGGCCATGAGTGGGAATAGTGCTTGTGACACGCTACCGCCGTGCCGTGTCACACCATCGGCCGGCGCAGGGAACAAGGTTTGTTCAATTTTGAACATCGTAGCACAGGCGAATTTGCATTGGCTTACAGTTTCTGCAGGCTGGCTGGCGCCAGGGTGATGCGGCTGGGCTTGTGCAGCAGCTCGATCAGCACCATGGCGCGGCGTTCGCCGTCGTCCAGTTGGTAAATGCCTTCCAGACCGGCAAAGGGGCCGTTCTTGATTTGCACGTGCTCGCCGGGGGTGAACAGGGGCACCGCATGTGTGGCCGCGCTGCTGTGGGCACGCAGCGACTCGATCAGGTCAGCGCGCACTTTGGCGGGCTCGGTGCCAAAAGTCACCAGCCGACTGACGCCCATGGTGGAGCGGATGGGCGCCCAGCTTTGGCCCATCTGGCCACCGTCAAGCTGGATGAACAGGTAGCGCGCAAACAGCGGCTCCGGCACCACCGTGAGCGCACCACGGCACAACTTTTGCCGCGCCAGCAGCGGCAAAAAGCAGGTGTAGCCCTGCTGTTGCAGGTTGGCCAGGGCGCGCTGCTCTTGCCGGGGTTTGGTGTGGATGACATACCAGTGCATGGGCTTTTACCCTGATCTCGTGCCGTGGTTCAGGGTTTGCTGGATCCAAACGCTGTGCGCAGGCGCGCCATCTTGGAGGCCGCAGCGGGGTCTTGCGCCGCGTTGCGCCAGGCCTGGCGCATGAACACAAACAGCAGCAGGGCAAAGCCGGTGCCCAGGGCGGCCATCACGGCAATCAGCGCTTTTTTGTTGGAAACGGGTTCGGTGGGCAAGGTGGGCGGCTGCTTGACCACGTCGCGCGACAAGCCCTGCAAGGTGCGGGGAATGCTGAGTACGTCGTTCAAATACCTTGTTTGCAGTTCACCCAAACCCACCAGGCTGGTGCCCGCCTCGCCTCGGGTCAGAGGCTTGCCAAGGCTGACCGCGCCGTCAATGCTGAGCTTGTCCAGCAGCGTGGTCACGGAGGCCAGCGCGTTGCTGGCATAGCTCAGGCGTTTTTCAAGGTCGGCGCGATCCTGTACGCCTGGCACCGTGCTTTTAAGCCAGTTGTCAATCACCGCATTGGCCAGCGCTTGCGCCGCTTGGGGCTGGCTGGCGGTAGCGTCCAGACGCAGCAGGCCGTCTTTGGCAACCGCTGCCTTGATCTTGCGGGCAAGTTTGTAGCGAGCCGTTTCAATGGGCTCAGCACTGAGCTCCGGGTCACGCGCAATGATGGGGTCCAGCACCAGAGGCGATGTCATCATGGCCGCAGCTTGCGCCGCGTTGGGCGCGTTGGGCGCGTTGGGCGCGTTGGGCGCGTTGGGCGCGTTGGGCGGTGAAATTAACAGAATCGCCTGGCTGACAAAATCTTGCGGCAGCGCAAACCCCACCCCCAGCGCCACCAACCCGGCCAGCAGCGGCCCCAGCACCAGAAGCTTGATGTTTTCTGCCACCACCACCACCAAATCAAGCAGGCTGACTTCTGCTTCTTGCGCTTCGACTTCCATTGTTTTTCAACTCCCGCAAAGCCTGCATTCTAGCCAATGGGGTATCTGTGGGGCAGGCTTCAGCCTGCCTTGGATGACTGAAGTCATCCCCACACAAGCCATCGTGCCGCAGCTGTTACTTGTTTGGTCTTTGTGGGGCAGGCTTCAGCCTGCCATGGATGACTGAAGTCATCCTCACAGGCTCCAAAGCTACAACCAGGCTGCATCCCAATGCGAATAGTCACCAATTTGAGCCACCAAGCCGGCACGCAGCGGATTGGCGGCCAGATAGCGAGCTACACCGCGCACATCTTCTTCTTTGCGCAGCGCGTGGTCGTGGTAGCCGTTTTGCCAAACGCTGCGTTTGCCGAGGTTCATGGCATTGAGGGCGCGGGCTGATCGGCCCTTAAAACTTTGCATGACCTGCGCCAATACGTCAACATCCCCCAACTGAAACAGCCAATGCAAATGGTCTGGCATCAACACCCAGGCCAGCGAGTTCACGCGCCCCGATGTGTGTGCTTGCTGCATCTCACGAATGACGCAACGGGCTGATTTGAAATCGTCAAAAATGGGCGCGCGCCCCACAGTGACTGTGGTCACAAAATAAACCTGCCCAGGGCTTGAATACCGGCCTGTCAGTAAATCGTCGTAAGACATCTGGGGCAGTGTATGCGCTCTTTGTGGGGCAGGCTTCAGCCTGCCATGGATGACTGAAGTCATCCCCACACAAGTCATCATGGCACAGCTGTTACTTGTTCGGTCTTTGTGGGGCAGGCTTCAGCCTGCCTTGGATGACTGAAGTCATCCCCACACAAGCCATCATGCCGCAGCTGTTACTTGTTTCGTCTTTGTGGGGCAGGCTTCAGCCTGCCATGGATGACTGAAGTCATCCCCACACAAGGGTCATGCCCAGCACCTAAAAATGAATGCCCCGCATCATCTGTTGCATGGCCATCGCTTCAGCTGACAACTGCTGTTTGGCGGGCTTGTCACCCGGCTTGGCGCCCTTGGCCGCGGTGGAGTCCGGGAACATCCGGAAGCTGGTGTTCATGGCAATTTGCGCCACACGCGGCAGCGCGGCGTGCAGGATCTGGCCGGTAATGCCGAGCCGGGTGGCAATGCGCACCGGCTTGAAGATGCAGGCCTGGGCAACCATGTCGGCAGCCTCTTCGGGGGCCAGCGTGGGCACGTTGTTGTACAGGCCGGTGGGCGCAATCATGGGGGTGCGCACCAGCGGCATGTTGATGGTGGTGAACGTGACGCCCTGATCGGCAAACTCGCTGCTGGCGCAGCGCGTCCAGGCGTCCAGCGCGGCTTTGCTGGCCACATAGGCGCTGAAGCGCGGCGCGTTGGTGAGCACGCCAATGCTGCTGATGTTGACCACATGGCCTTTGTGCTTGGCCACCATGCCGGGCAGGAAACCGGTGGTCACGCGCAGGCTGCCAAAGTAGTTGAGCTGCATGGTGCGCTCGTAGTCATGAAAGCGGTCGTAACTGGACTCGATGGCGCGGCGAATCGAGCGGCCCGCGTTGTTGATCAAAAAGTCAACGCCGCCATGCGCCTGGGTGACTTGCGCCACAAAGGCGGCACAGGCATCGGCGTCAGAGATGTCCACGGCGTAGGCAATGAACTGGTAGCCGCGCGCCCTGGCCTGGGCACAAGCGGCGTCCAGTTTGTCCTGGTCGCGCCCGCAAATCAGGGTGATGGCGCCGGCCTCGGCAAACTTGTGCGCGGCGGCCAGGCCAATGCCGGACGAGCCGCCGGTGATCAGCACCACCTTGCCGCCCACGGTGCCGCGCAGGCTGCGGTCAATGTGCAGGTCGGGGTCGAGGTGGCGCTCCCAGTAATCCCACAGGCGCCAGGCGTAGTCCCGCAAATTCGGGCAGGCCACGCCGCTACCTTTGAGCGCCGCCAGCGTTTCGCGGCAGTCAAAACGCGTGGGGTAGTTGACAAAGGTCAGCATTTCCTCGGGCAGCCCCAGGTCTTTCATGATGGCCTGGCGCACGCGGCGCACCGGGGCCAGCGCCATCAGGCCTTTGGTGATGTTGCGCGGAATGAAGCCAAACAGCGCGGCGTTGATGAACAGGTTCATCTTGGGCGCATGCGCGGCCTTGCTGAAAATGTCGAGCACATCACCCACGCGGTAGCCCACGGGATCGACCAGGTGGTAGCAATGGTCGGCAATGTCTTTCTGGTGGCTGATGGTGGCCAGCGCTGCCACCACAAAATCGACCGGCACAATGTTGATGCGCCCACCCTCCAGCCCGATCGACGGCAGCCAGGGCGGCAGCACCTGGCGCATGCGCTGGATCAGCTTGAAGAAGTAATACGGTCCGTCGATCTTGTCCATTTCACCGGTGCGGCTGTCGCCCACCACCATGGCCGGGCGATAGACTGACCAGGGCACTTTGCACTCGGTGCGGACAATTTTTTCGCTCTCATGTTTGGTCATGAAATACGGGTGCTCGTAGTTCTCGGCCTCATTGAACATGTCTTCGCGGAACACGCCCTCGTACAGGCCGGCGGCAGCGATCGATGACACATGGTGAAAGTGCCCGGCGTCGATGGCCTTGGCGAGTTCGATGGTGTTGCGGGTGCCATCGATGTTCACCTTGATCTGGCTGATTTCGTCGGCACTCAGGTCATAAATGGCCGCCAGATGGTAGAAGTGATCCACCTGCCCTTTGAGTTGTTTGATTAACTCGGCAGACACACCCAGCTTTTTGCTGGTCAGGTCGCCCCACACGGGAATGACGCGCGCGGCGCTGGCACCCCAGAATTCACGCAGGGCCTTGACCTTGCCCTCGCTGTCCTTGCGGATCAAAAAATACACCACCGCGCCCTTGCGCTCCAGCAGCTTTTTGACCAGCCGTTTGCCAATGAAACCGGTTGCCCCTGTGACGAAATAACGCATTGATGTCTCCAAAAGAATATTCCTATTTTTGCCCGAATTGGCACAGGCACACTTAATCGTAAACCCGCGTGTCGGCCGGACTGCATGGATTGCCACGCTGCGCTTTCCATGAACACAGCGTTTGGGCTTGTTGTGGGGTCGACTTCAGTCGACCATGGCGGACTGAAGTCCGCCCCACAGGATTCAAGGTCCGTGTGCGGTATCGGGCCGATTCGGGCGGCTCGCCATGACGGACGACTCCGGTTTTAGGATGCTGCCCCTACACATTCACACCGACGAGCTTTAAAGTTGCTCACATGCACCGAGGAAATGGGTGCAAACATTTTCATCTTTTTATTTACCCACCAGGAGTTCACTATGGTTACCAAGCTCAAAAAAGTCAGCCCCGCAGTCAAAACATCGGCCAAATCCGGCGGCAAATCAGCCAGCAAAAAATCCGCCAAATCAGCGGCACAGAAGTCGTCCATTTTGTCGGGCTCGGTCAAAGACTCGGCCCAGCAGATCTGGCAAGCCGGCCTGGGTGCCTTCAACAAGGCGCAGGTAGAAGGCACCAAGGCCTTTGAAGCCCTGGTCAAGGAAGGCGTGAGCTTTCAGCGCAAAACCCAGTCAGCCGCCGAAGAAAAAATCAATGTAGCCACCCACAAGATGACCAGCATGGCCAACGACATCACGAGCAAAGCCTCGGGCCAATGGGACAAGCTGGAAAACATTTTTGAAGACCGCGTGGCCAAGGCGCTCAACAAGCTGGGCGTGCCATCGGCCAAAGACATCGATGCCCTGATTGCCCGCATCAACGCGCTCAATGTCAGCGTGCAAAAGCTCACCCCGGCCAAAGCCGTGGCCAGAGCCAAGCCCGCCAGCAAGGCGGCCGTCAAGCCTGCCCCCAAAGCTGTGGCCAAAGCAGTAACCAAAGCTGTGGTCAAGCCGGTTGCCAGAAAAGCAGCCCCCCGCAAGGCCCCGGCGGCGCCAAAAGCCGCCCCGGCGGCTCAGGTAAACCCTGAATAAACAGGGGCCTGAAGCGCCCTACACTGCACAGGTATGACGCGTCAAAAACCCCATGCACCCAAAATCGCCCTGGCTCTGGCTGGCGGCGGCCCATTGGGTGCCATCTACGAAATTGGTGCCCTGTGTGCGCTGCAGGAGTCGCTCAAGGGCATCGATTTCAACCGGCTGCAGCATTACGTGGGCGTTTCCGCTGGCAGTTTTATTGCCGCGGGTCTGGCCAATGGCGTCACGCCGCAGCAACTGTTTTCATTGTTCATTGAAGACCGCAAGCATCAAGCCGAAGCTTTTGACCCCGCCTGGCTGCTGCGGCCCGCTTTTGGCGAGTTTTTTTCCCGCAGCCTGTTGTTGCCGGGCCTGCTGCTGGCGGGCACCTGGCAGGGCACGCTGGGGCGCAAGTCTTTGATGCGCGCGCTGGAGCACCTGAGCCCGAGCCTGCCCACCGGGGTTTTCTCCAATACCCAAATTGATGTGGAGCTGGCGCGGCTGTTTGCCAAACCAGGTCGCAGCAACGATTTCCGCCAGCTCAAAAGCCGCCTGACCCTGGTGGCCACCCATCTGGACAGCAGCCAGGCCGTCGCGTTTGGCCGCCCGGGCTGGGACCATGTGCCTATTTCCAAGGCGGTGCAGGCCAGTGCCGCCCTGCCCGGGCTGTTTCCACCGGTCGAGATTGACGGCCAGCATTTTGTCGATGGCGCCCTGATCAAAACCATGCATGCCTCGATTGCGCTGGACGAAGGCGTGGACCTGATGCTGTGCATCAACCCGCTGGTGCCGTTTGATGCCTCGGCGCGGCAAACCGCTACCGATGCCGCCACCCCCTGGGCTGCGCCCGAGCCGATTCCGCGCATTGCCGATGGCGGTTTGCCCGCCGTGCTGAGCCAGACCTTCAGGTCACTCATCCACTCGCGCCTGCTGCTCGGGCTCAAAAGCTACGAGCAGGCCTACCCCAACACCGACATGGTGCTGATCGAGCCCGACCACCGCGACCCCGAGCTGTATCTGGCCAACACTTTCAGCTACAGCCAGCGCCGCCATCTGGCCGAACATGCCTACCAGCAAACCCGCCAGTTGCTGCGCTCGCGTCAAACCGGCCTGAGCACCAAACTGGGCTACCACGGCATCACCCTCAACCATGCGGCGCTGGACGACAACAGCCGCCACCTGTGCCGACCCCGGCGCGAGCCCACCCGGGTCAGCCATGCCCTGACCAAACTGCACACCATCATGAACAACCTGAACCAGGTGGTGCAAGCCGCTGAACCCCCGCCAGGCCGGTCAGCATGGTAAAAAAAGCCCCCCGGCGTACCGCCGAGCGCATTCTGGAAGTGACGCTGTCGCTGTTCAACCGCTTTGGCGAGCCCAATGTGTCCACCACGCTGATCTCGGCCGAGCTCAACATCAGCCCCGGCAACCTGTATTACCACTACCCAGCCAAAGACGAGCTCATCAACGCGTTGTTTGACCGTTTTGAGCGCCCCTTGAACGAGTTGCTGGGCGCGGGCGATGACGTGCGCAACGTCGAAGATGCCTGGTTTTTCATGCATACGCTGTTTGAGTTGATCTGGCAATACCGGTTTTTGTACCGTGACCTGAACGACCTGTTGAGCAAAAACAGGCGTCTGGAAATGCACTTCCAGTCGATCCTGAAAAACAAGACCCGTTCCATCAAGGCCCTGCTCGACGGCATGCGCCGTGGTGGTGCCCTGCAAATCGACTCGCGTGAGATCGAAGCCACGGCCACCAGCATGGTGGTGGTGCTGACCTATTGGCTCAGTTTTGAATACGTGCGTGATCCGCGCAACGCGCTCGAAGAGAAAAACGCACAGGCCGCGCTGCTGCATGGCGCGCAACATGTGCTCAACCTGCTGGCACCTTACCTGGAGCCCAACCAACGCAGCCACTTGCTCAAACTGGCCAATGCCTACAATAAGGAGAGCAAGTAGCAAGACAGGGTACAGGAGACAATCATGGCCAAGTGGACAACTTTCCCCTTTGTGAGCGACTACAACTTTGACGCCGGGAGTGTCAAAAAAAAATGGGCCAGATTGCACGCCGGTGATCTGGAGCCCCTGCCCCAAGACCCCGCGCTGCTGCAGGCGTGGGCGCACTTCCACAATGGCGAGTTTTACAAATCCATGCAGATGGGCCTGGATCTGGGCCTGCCCGGCCTGAATGTGGCCAACAAAGCTGCCTGCATTTATGCCACCTACCTTGAAAAACAGGAAGCCACGCGGCTGGGCCTGTTTGTGGAAGCCGCTGAGCGCGCCGAGGCACAAATCAGCCAGCAACCCGACAACGTCAACGCTTACTACTGGCGCGCCTATGCGCTGGGGCGCTACAGCCAGGGCATCAGCGTGGCCAAAGCGCTGGCGCAAGGGCTGGGCACCAAAGTCAAGACCGACCTTGAGCACGTCATCAAACAGCAACCCATGCACCCCGACGCCCACATCGCGCTGGGCACCTTTCACGCCGAAGTGATCGACAAGGTGGGTGAACTCATCGGTGCCATGGCCTACGGCGCACACAAAGCCACCGGGCTGACGCTGTTTCAGCAGGCGCTCAAGTTCAACATGGCGTCGGCCATCGGCATGGTCGAATACGCCCACGCCATGCTGATGCTCGACGGTGACGCCGTGGTCAACGAAGCCACCCGGCTGTACCAGCTGGCCGCGCGCGCCCAGCCCATCGACGCCATGGAACGCCTTGACGTCGAACTGGCCAAGACCGAGCTGGAAGACTGAGCACAGACCTTGAAACCTGTGGGGCAGACTTCAGTCTGCCATGGTCGACTGAAGTCTGCCCCACAACAAACCACTACCGTTATTCCCCCCAGGGCAGCATCAGCGTCAGCAAGGTCAGCTTGGCAAACTCGGGCTCGAATTGGTCAATGATGGCCTGCGGGTCGGGGCACAGCGTGGTGTCGCTGATGACGCCAAACTGCACGCCGCCGCCATAACTCAAAATCGACACGCCCAAGCCCACCGTGCCCGACTGCGGCACCCACACCAGCGTTTGCTCCAGCGTTGAGTCACAAAACCTGAGCTTGTCGCGCGGTCCGGGCACATTGGTCATGACCGCCGTGGTTTTTTTGGAGAACAGGCTGAGCATGGCATCCTGGGCCGGTTTGACGAGCATGCCCGCAATGGCCAGCAGGGCAAAGGTCAGCAGCGGCTGCATGCTGCCCTTGAGTTCACCCATGCGGCGGTGCACTTCAAACACACGCGCAACCGGGTTGTCCAGACCAATGGGCAGCACCACCGGGGCCAGGCCAAACTGGTTGCCCAATTTGTAGGCTTGCGCCATGGGCCGTAAATTGACCGGCACCATGGCGCGAATCTCTTTGCCCGCCACCGAGTCGCCATGTGATTTGAGGTACTGGCCAATGGCGCCGGCCACGCAGGCCAGCAGCACGTCGTTGATCGAGCAATGCAGCACCTTGCTCACCGCACGCACTTCATCGAGCGGGATCGGCTGGCACCATGCCACCCGTTTGGCGTGACCTGGGATGCCTTTGAGCCGGGTCGGTGAATCGTCTGGCATCAGGGCCAGCGCGGCGCTGTCGCGCAGCACCTGGTAGGCCAATTTGGCCACGTCAGCCGAACTCGCCAAGCCCTTGTTGAGGCCTTTTTCGATCAGCTTGTCGATCAGGGTTTTGGGGTCGCCCATGGCGCCAAAAGCTTGCGCTGCGCCCTCACCCGCGGCCTCCAGGGCCTTCACCGTGGCCCCCGTCAGCGGCTCTATCACCGTGTGCGACATCCATTCTTCAGCCGCCTCCCAGGCAGAATCCTGAGTCGGTTTGGGCTTGCGTTGCGGCGGTTCGGTGCCGCCATCGACCAGCGACTGGATCACGGCAATCAAGGCCAGCCCGTCGGCAATGCAATGGTGAATGCGCACCAGCAGGGCCGAGCCGCCCTGGTAATGCTCGACCAGCCTGAAATCCCACAGCGGGTAACGCGGGTCCAGCGGTTTGAGCGCCAGTTCGGCCAGGCGCGCTTGCAGCGCTTGCTGCGGATGGCTTTTGGCTGAGGGCGGCAGTTTTTCGCGCAGCACATGGCGCTTGATGTCAAACTGGGTGTCGGTCACCCAACTGGCACCGGTGGCATCCTGCACCACTTTTTGTCCAAAACGCGGGTACTTCAGCAAGCGCTCTTCAATGCGCTGGCAAGTGGCCGCGTAGCTGACAGCCGGTTTGATGATCCATACCCCCATGATCATCATCAAATTGCTGGGACTGTCCATGCGCAGCCAGGCCGTGTCCACCTTGCTCATGCGCTCATGCACCGGGCTGGTGGCCGTGTTTGACGAGGCCGGGTGGGAACTGGGGCGGTGAAGACGTGTGACCATGACTGCTCTTTCGGGAAGGTTCTCTATTTTGAGAGCAAAACGCCCATTAAGATAAGCCTTGCTTACCCTGATCAATCACTTTTTTTTACGGATAAGGAATTTTTCATGTCTGACCTGCAAACCAAATTCGAGGCCGCTGTGGCCAACTCCAAAACCTTAAGCGAGCGCCCTGACAACATGACCCTGCTCAAGCTCTACGCGCTGTACAAGCAAGCCAGTGCCGGCGACAACAGCGAAAAAAAACCTGGCTTTACCGACATGGTGGGCCGCGCCAAGTGGGAGGCCTGGAATACCCTCAAAGGCACCCCCAGCACCGACGCCATGCAGCAATACATCGACCTGATCGAGTCGCTGAGCTGATCGTTATTCATCGTTGCGAGCCTGTAGCATTCGGCCGTGTATCCTGTGGGGCGGACTGAAGTCGCCCCCACAACAATTCAGCCTGTCCTGAGCTTGGCGAAGGGGCGAAGGGCTCGCAATGACGGGTTCAGGTTCAAGGCGCCTTTTTGCGCGCATGTTTTTTCGCTGGCTCCGCCAGCAAGACATCCAGATTCTTCACAATTTCAGCCTCAATCGTGCCCTTGAACGCGCCCAATAAAAAGCCTAGCTGGGCGCGCAATTCAAAGTGCGTTTTGGTCACCGTCAGGCTGCCCTTGACACCCGTGCGCACAAAATCGACCTCGTCCTCGTGCTTGCCTTGCGCGTAATTGCACTGCATGGCAAATTCTGTTTCAACTTGCTCCGCCCACTGAAAGGCGATCTTGCGTGCCTTGGCCAGGCCCAGGGCGTGTTCGCGAACGATGTTTAATTCAGCCATGATGTTCAGATGCCCATTGTTTCAATTGGTTTGCCCGCTCGTCCTTTGAACGCTTGGCGAGTTGTTTGACCGCATCATAAAACGCTGGCCAGTGGCGCCCCTCACGCGCAAACAGCGCCTCGAAGCCGGGCACCAGTTCGTCATAAGCCGCCTGTGCGCCAAAAGCGGCGTTGTTGGCTTGCGCCACCCAGGCGTCGTAACCGCTGTAGCCACCCCAGCGTATCTTGAGTTCGGCGTAGGCTGCCTTGAAGTCCTGCATGGCCGCATTTTTCATGGCGGCTTGCGTTGGGTGGGCAGCGGCCAACGGGCCAATGGACGTGTAAATCTGCTGCAGCCTGTCGCGCGTGCTGCGCGTCAGCGTTCTGAACTGCTGGCGGCGCGCATCAAAAGCAGCATAGGCCTGCTGTGCCTGTGGGCTGGCTTGTTGCGCCAGCCAGAGAGTGCCACCCAGGCGCTCCACCGCCGTGGCAAATGATTCGTTGAACACCGTGTCGTCAGGCACATACAGCACCTGATGCGAGAGCTCATGAAACAGCAAGCGCACCACTTCGCCTTCGGGGTAATGGATGAAGGTATTGAGCAACGGGTCACCACCGAACCAGTTCATCCAGCCCAGCGTAGAGTAGGCAGGCACACCATAAACGCTGGCTTCCAGGCCTTGCGCTTGCAAAGCCTGCGCCTCGGCCTGCGCCTCACTTTCTGCAAAATAGCCCCGGTAACCCACACAACCCGTCACCGGAAAGCACCAGGTTTTCAGGGTCAGTGACAACTCCGGTGCCGCCACCACGTTCCACACCGCATGGCGGCGCTGCAGGTCGGCATAGCGGTGGTAGCTGGCGTTGTCGGGCAGGTGCAGCTCTGTGACGGCAAAACGGCGCATGCCTTGGGCCAGTATGAGGCGTTGTTGCACGGTTGCGGGGGTTGTGCCGTCAGCCAACCAGTCTTCAATGGGCCGCGCTGCCTGCATCAGTTGCAGGTGGCCGGTGACCGACTGCCAGTAATAGCGCGAGTCGGCACAGCCGCCGAGCCACAAGGCCAGCAGCAGACACAGCAATAAACGCAAGGTCCGGGGCCTCGACAAAGGACTAACATTGCAAACCATTTGAGTCATCAACCTACCTGGAAACGTCATGCTGTACAAGTTCAAATCCAAAGTCACAGGGGATGTGATTATGTTGCAACCGAACGGCCAGCGTGTGCTGGAGATCATTGGCAAGCACTCGGCTTCAGAGCCCAGCATCAAGGGCATTTTGTTGCCTGAGCACATGCCCGGGGCGCTGGAAGCGCTCAAACAAGCGGTAGCGCTTGAAGAAGCACAGCAAAAAGAAGCCCTGGCCCAGGCGCAAGCCGAAAACCTGCCACCGCCCCGCTTCGAGGCCATCAGCCTGCGCCAGCGTACGCAGCCTGTCATCGACATGATCGGCCAATGCCTCAAGGCCAAAGAGGCGATCACCTGGGGGGTTTAGCTACTGGTAGCTGCGCGCGTCTTCGATCACCTTGCCGTCATTCGGCAGCGAGCCCGGCAACACCACCTCGACCTGACCGCGCAGTTTGGTCACATCCCTGATGGCTTCGGCCACTTTGACAGCCAGGCTGTCGGGGCCACTGCAAGCCGTTTCCACCTTGAGCGTCATCTGGTCGTTGGCCATTTCGCCGCTCACCACCAGTCGCGCTTTGGTGATCTCGGGGAAGCGCTTGGCAATGGTGTCCACCTGCCCCGGGTGCACAAACATGCCGCGGATCTTGGTGGTCTGGTCAGCGCGGCCCATCCAGCCCTTGATGCGCACATTGGTGCGCCCGGTCGGGCAACTGCCCGGCAACACGGCGGACAAGTCGCCGGTGCCAAAGCGGATCAACGGGTAGGTGGGATTGAGCGTGGTCACCACCACCTCGCCCACTTCGCCCTCGGCCACCGGGTCGCCGGTGCCGGGGCGCACAATTTCAAGCAGCACACCTTCGTCCAGCACCAACCCCTCGCGCGCTGAAGTTTCATAGGCAATGGAACCCAAATCTGCCGTGGCATAACACTGGTAACCGGCAATGCCATGCGCGGCAAACCAGTCGCGCAAGCTGGGCGGAAAGGCTTCGCCACCAAACATGGCCTTGGTCAGGCTGGGCAGGGCCACGCCCATCTCGGCCGCTTTTTCAACAATGATCTTCAGGAAGCTGGGGGTGCCGATGTAGCCCGCGGGCTTGAGGTCAGCCATGGCCTGCACCTGCTGCTCGGTCTGGCCGGTGCCCCCCGGGAACACCGTGCAGCCCAGCGCCTGGGCACCTGTTTCCATCATCGAGCCAGCGGGCACAAAGTGATAGCTGAAGCTGTTGTGGATCAAGTCACCCCGGCGAAAGCCGGCGGCAAAAATGGCGCGCGCCATGCGCCAGTAATCCCTGGCCGTGCCTTCGGGTTCGTAAATGGGGCCGGGGCTGGCAAACACGCGCGGCAAACTGGCACCAAAGCCGCTGGTGCAAAAGCCGCCAAACACGCTGCCGCCCCGGCTGCGGCTGCTCAATTGCAATTCGAGCAACTCGTGTTTGCGCGTGACCGGCAATTTGGCCAATGCCGCCCGGCTGGTCACCTCGGCCGGATTCACGTCCTTGAGAATCTCGGCAAAGGCCGGCGAAGCCAGCTTCGCATGCGCTACCTGCAGCGGCAAGGCTGCCAGCAAAGCCGTTTCGCGCACGGCGGGGTCACGCGTTTCAAGCGCATCAAAAAAATCGCTCATGTTTGTATTCCTGAAAAAAACCAGTGATCAACTCAGCGCGCAGCGATCGCCGAGCTTCAGGCCAACCAGCGTTTGCGGCGTTTGTAGCTCTTGACATCCTTGAAACTCTTGCGTTCGCCGCCACCCATGCCCAGGTAGAACTCTTTCACGTCTTCGTTGTTGGCCAGGTCGCTGGCAATGCCGTCCATCACGACCCGGCCCGACTCCATGATGTAGCCATAGTCGGCGTATTTGAGAGCCATGTTGGTGTTTTGTTCGGCCAGCAAAAAGGTGACTTTTTCGCGGACGTTGAGGTCTTTCACGATCTCGAACACCTCTTGCACAATCTGCGGCGCCAGCCCCATGGACGGCTCATCGAGCAGCACCATGCTGGGGTTGGTCATGAGCGCGCGACCAATGGCGCACATCTGCTGCTCGCCACCCGAGGTGTACGCTGCCTGGCTGGTGCGACGCGTTTTCAGGCGCGGGAAATAGGTATAGACCTTGTCCAGGTTGGCGGCAATCTCGCCCTTGTCCTTGCGCGTGTAGCTGCCGGTGAGCAGATTTTCTTCAATGGTCAGGTGGGCAAAACAATGGCGGCCTTCCATCACTTGCACCACGCCGCGCTGCACCAGGTCGGCGGGCGACAAATTCTCGATACGCTCGCCGCGCAGTTCGATCGACCCCTTGGTGACCTCGCCGCGCTCGCCGCGCAGCAGGTTGGACACCGCCCGCAGCGTGGTGGTTTTGCCGGCACCATTGCCACCCAGAATGGCCACGATCTTGCCCTCAGGCACGTTCAGGGACACGCCCTTGAGCACCAGAATGACGTGGTTGTAAATGACCTCGATGCCATTGACGTTGAGAACGATGTTTTTTGATTCACTCATAGTGCTATTTCCACGTAACGTGATGTGTCCCGGTGAGCCGGGAGTTAAGCCAACTGAAAAAGCAGCCAGGTCACTTTTTCAGTTGGCGACTCGGATGAGTCGCCAACATGCAGACCCAATGGATTGGTTGTGGGGCAGACTTCAGTCTGCCATGGTCGACTGAAGTCGACCCCACATCAACACATCAGGACTGGCAATCCGCCGGGGTGCGCGGTGTCAGCTTTTTGTCGGCCGCGTATTTGGCAGCGGTGGCCTTGACCAGTGGTTTCAGGATCTGCTCGTCCGCCTGCAGCCAGTCGGAAGTGAAGTTCCATTTTTTGCCGTCCCAGGTATGGATACGGGCCCAGTTGGCACCCATGTGGTCAGCGCAGGTGGTCTGTACGGGGCGCATCACACCGGCAAAACCCAAAGCGTCAAGCTTCTTCTGGTCAAGTGCCAGGTTTTCGTAGCCCCAGCGGGCTTGCTCGCCACTCATCCACTTGCCTTTGCCAAAGCGCTCCTGCGCGCGGCGCACGCCTTCCACCGAGAACATGGCGCTGATGGCACCGCGCATGTAAAGCACGGAGCCCACTTCTTCCTTGGGCCCGGTGCCCTGGCCTTTGTCATGCACCTTGGCCAGAATTTCCTTGACCACGGCAGAGTTCGGCTCGGCACCGTGCTGCATGGCGACGGCGTTGTAGCCCTTGGCGCCTTCGCCCACGTCTTTCACATCGGGCTCGGCACCCGACCACCAGACGCCGTACATTTTTTCACGCGGGTAACCGGTGGCTTGCGCTTCCTTGAGCGAGGTGGAATTCATCACGCCCCAGCCCCACAGCAACACATAGTCAGGCTTGGCCTGGCGCACTTGCAGCCAGGTGGCTTTCTGCTCTACGCCAGGGTGGGCCACTGGCAACAATTGCAGGCTGAAACCGTGCATGGCAGCGCGCTCCTGCAGCAGGGCAATGGGCTCTTTGCCGTACGGAGAGTCGTGATACACCAGCGCAATTTTCTTGCCCTTGAGTTTGTCAAAACCACCTTCTTTTTTGGCGATGGTTTGCACCAGCACGTCAGCCGCCAGCCAGTAGGTGCCGGCAATGGGGAAGTTCCACTTGAAGACCAGGCCGTCCTGGCTTTCACTGCGGCCATAACCGGCCGTGATCAAGGGAATTTTGTCCAAAGGGGCTTTTTCTGTCAGCGCAAAGGTGATGCCGGTGGACAGCGGCTGGAACACCGTGGCACCGCCGTGCTTGCCTTTCAGGCGCTCATAGCATTCCACACCGCGATCGGTGGCGTAGCCGGTTTCGCACTCTTCGTAAATGATCTTGACGCCGTTGATGCCGCCGCGGGCGTTGGTCAGTTTCAGGTAGTCGGCGTAGCCGTTGGCCCATGGCACGCCGTTAGGCGCATAGGCGCCGGTGCGGTACGGCAAACCGGGAAAAAACTGCTCTTTGGCTTGGGCAAACGCCGTGGCGCCCACCGAGGCCATCAGAGCCGCTAACGCTATATGTTTAATTTTCATGCAAGTCTCCTAAAGTAATGCACCGCAGTGCTTGGTTAACGAAAAACGGATCAGTGAGGGAACGGCCACAGGCGCAGCTTCTGCTTGCCTATTGACCAAAGTTTGGCGAGCCCATGCGGCTCCACAATCAGGAACCAGACAATCAGCGCGCCAAAAATGATCAATTCCGTGTGCGAGATGCCGGAGGTAGAAATCTCAATGCCCACCAGGTTGCCCAACACTGGCAAAAACTGGTTCAGGAAAATCGGCAACACCACAATGAAGCCGGCGCCAAAGAAGCTGCCCATGATGGAGCCCATGCCACCAATGATCACCATGAACAGCAGCTTGAACGACAAATCGACCGAGAAGGCGGCTGGCTCCCAGGCGCTTAAGTAAACAAAGCCCCACAAGGCACCGGCCACACCGATGATGAACGAGCTCACCGCGAAGGCGCTGAGTTTGGCGTACATGGGCCGGATGCCGATCACCGCGGCGGCCACGTCCATGTCGCGAATGGCCATCCACTCGCGGCCAATGGCACTGCGCACCAGGTTCTTGGCCAACAGCGCGATGACCACCAGGATGGACAGGCAAAACAAATACTTGGAGATCGGGCTCTCGATCGGAAAACCGAACACTTGCAGGTTGGACACCTGCACCGAGCCCGATGGCGCATCGTTGGTAAACCACTTGATGCGCAAAAACATCCAGTCGCTGAAAAACTGCGCCGCCAGCGTGGCCACCGCCAGATACAGCCCCTTGACGCGCAAGCTCGGCAACCCAAACAAAATGCCAAACGCCGAGGCGCAAACGCCGCCCAGAACCAGCGCAACCAGCACCGGCATGCCCTCCACGCGGACAAAAAAATTGAAGGCGGCATACGCGCCCACCGCCATGAACGCCCCCGAGCCCAGCGAAATCTGACCGCAATAACCGACCAGAATATTCACCCCCAAAGCCGCCAGCGACATGATCACAAAGGGAATCAAAATGGCCCGGAACATGTACTCGCTGGTGACCATGGGCACCACCAGAAACGCTGCGGCAATCAAGAGCAGCACCGCCACCCGATCCTGCGTGATGGCAAAAATTTGCTGATCAGCCCGGTAGGTGGTTTTGAATTGGCCGTTTTCTCTGTAGAACATTCTTAATCCTCAAATTCATCTATTCAGTTGAGGACAGAGCAAATTTGCTGCGCAAATCTTGGTCTGTCCCGCAAGGTATCAGACTCGATCAATGATCTTTTCGCCGAACAGGCCCTGCGGGCGGAACAGCAAAAACACCAGCGCCAGCACGTAGGCAAACCAGATCTCGATGCCGCCGCCCACATACGGACCCAAAAACACTTCGGACAATTTTTCGCCCACACCAATGATCAGGCCGCCCACAATGGCCCCCGGCACCGATGTCAGGCCA
>PHCO01000294.1 GCA_002842265.1 Betaproteobacteria bacterium HGW-Betaproteobacteria-18
AAGCGCATGGCGGCCCATCAGGAATCGCGCTGCGTCCTGTCTGCTCCCGCCTATCGGTGTGCCGTGGTAGTGCTTCATCGTTCGTGCAAACCGCCCTCTAACACTGCGCGTCAGTCGGACGCTCGTACCTCGCGCCGCTGCGCTTTGTCGTTGGGCGTCGCCATGTAGTAGTACAGCGCGCGCCCTTCTTCGGTCGGAGTCCAGACGCGGTTCGTCTCGTAGCTCCGCGTGCCATACCGCTGATGTGTGCACTTGGCGACAAAGCCCCATTCCGATGCCATGTGGTAGCGGTCGAAAAGCCAGTGCAGCACCGGCTTGTCAGCCTCGTCGGCGAACTTGTCAATCTCATCGCGTACATTCATGCCAGTCTCCTCGGGCGCATCCCGCCCAACAAATCATTCATTTCATTCTTTTAGGTTGCTCTTTGCATTCCCCTCTAATCTATTCTATGGATTTTTTCTGAAATACAAGCCCTGAACCAGAGATTTTCAACTTGACTGCAATTCGTGTTGGTGTCCATGCTTTTTCAGGTATGTCTCAGCAAGCCGTTTGAGTTTGCCCGTGTCTGTTTCCAAGCGCTCGATCAGCTCGGCATTCGGATCTACTACACCCTCGATCTGCTGGCGCTTGATACCCAACACATCGGCAATCACAGGATCGGAGCCTTCTTCAGCTATGAGAAAATAGGCCATCACAGGGCCAATACCGTCGTCACGATCGACGCGGCCTATACATTGCTCGTGTGCACCAGGACTCCAGTCCAGTTCGCCAAAGATCACGGTGCGGCAGGCCTTCTCAAGACCATCAAGGCCGGCACCGGCGCGAAGGGAAATAATCATCACCCTGCTGTCGCCGCTGATGAATGCTTCTTTTGACTCGTCTTTCTGTTTTGGTGATTCCTTGCCGGTGTATAGGACCGGATTGAATTCGGCCAGCGCTGTTTTCCAAATAGCATAGACTTCGTGGTGCCAACCGTAGAGAATGACCTTTTCCTCTGAGTCCAGAATCATCCTGACGAACTCTGCGACATATGGGGCTTTCGCTACTCCTGTTGCCTGACGCATCAGGACGTTGAATTCTTCCGAGGCAAGAAACTTCTCGCCACGGCGCATCTGATTTGCCGCGAGGATGACTTTGGCCAACTCGACGGCCGATCCCTTGATTCTGTCCAGCGCGGATAAGTCGGCCTCGATGGTTTGTGGTATCTTGCTGACGGGCGGTAGTTCGCGGCCAACGTCCTTTCTGGACCGGCGAATCATAATACCCTCCCGGCGCAGATACTCTCCGAAGGCCTTGGGATCACGGATATTGCGCTCGTCGGTACACCATTCACGCAGGAATTCCTGTTTTGTGCCTAGCGCACCAGGCTGCAATACTTCGATGACGTTGAAGAACTCGATTCCGTAGTTATAGATAGGCGTTGCTGACAGACCCATGCGCAGGTTCGCTTTACCAGCGATGTATTTTGCCGCATCGTACTTCAGAGATTCATCCCGGCGCAGTTCCTGTATTTCATCGAACACGACATAGCGGACGAGTCCTGCCAGAACTTCCGCCCAGCCATGCAGCTTGTGATAGTTGCAGATGATTACATCAGGCAGCCTCGGCTCATCAAACAGACTGCTCTGCTTCCGTTTCTTTGGGACAAGATCGTAAGGTTTGCCTGTTTTCAAAATATGCGTTTGCAACTGAGGCGCGAATTGATTCAGCCGTTCCTCCCACTGTGAAGGCAAATGAGAAAGGGTGACAACCAGTGCCGGAAGGTGTTGCTGTTCCGCCATTGGGCAGATTCCCGTGATTGTCTTGCCAAGACCGACAGCATCCGCTACCAGCGTGCCGCGCTTGATCTTGGTCAGTGTTGCAGCTACTTTCTGGTAATCGCGAGCCGGAATCGCCAGTTCAAAGTCTTCAGGCGGATGCCTTGCCTCAAGTAACGCTGTAACGATCGACTCCTGCTCCTGATGCCTTTTCGCGCCATTCTCCATCCGAACCAATTGCTCCGGTGCGATATCCATGGGATAGCGCTGCATGAACCAAAGTAGATCCCGGCAGTTTTCCTCGTTATCTGAGAGCGCGATGGTGTCCGTGTACCCTTGGTAAACTTCCGGGAACAGGCGCTTCAGCTTCGTGCATACATGGGCCTCGCATTCGATCTTCCACCGCTGGTTCTGGTGGTCATAGTTGACCGTGCCGAAATTCATAGCAGGCTTCCGACCAGGCGCAAGCCTCGCAGATTCTTGCCGCCCAATGTGGACGGCAGACGGTGTATCCAGCTTGGCGTG
>PHCO01000035.1 GCA_002842265.1 Betaproteobacteria bacterium HGW-Betaproteobacteria-18
TGCCGCGCATGCACGAACGCCCGATTGGCGACCTGGTTGATGCGCTGCGCCAACTCGGTTGCCAAATCGACTACACAGGCCAGAACGGTTACCCGCCGCTGCACATTGGCCAGCCTCAGCTCAGGCTCGACGCTCCGATCCAGGTGCGCGGTGACGTGTCCAGCCAGTTCCTGACCGCCCTGCTGATGGCCTTGCCTCTGGTGGCCAAACAAGACATCGTGATCGACGTCGTGGGGGAATTGATCTCACGACCCTACATCGAAATTACCCTGAATCTGCTGACACGCTTTGGCATTCAGGTGCGCCGTGACGACTGGCAGCGCTTCACCATTCCCGCGGGCAGCCAGTACCAGACTCCGGGCACCCTGTTTGTCGAAGCCGACGCCTCTTCGGCCAGCTATTTCATTGCTCTGGGCGCCATTGCCCCCTGCCCTGCAGGCCAGGGCAGCATCCGCATCGAAGGCTTGGGCGCCGATTCGATTCAGGGCGACATCCGCTTCATCGAAGCCGCCCAGATGATGGGCGCCAAAGTGGTAAGCGGCTCCAACTGGCTGGAAGTGTCACGCGGGCACTGGCCGCTCAAAGCCATCGACCTCGATTGCAACCACATCCCCGACGCCGCCATGACGCTGGCAGTGATGGCGCTTTATGCGCAAGGCACCACCACCTTGCGCAACATCGCCAGTTGGCGCGTCAAGGAAACCGACCGCATTGCCGCCATGGCGTGCGAGCTGCGCAAACTCGGTGCGACTGTGGTGGAAGGTCCTGATTTCATCCAGGTGACACCGCCTGCCAGCCCCGCGCAATGGCAGGCAGCCAGCATCCACACTTATGACGATCACCGCGTGGCCATGTGTTTTGCCCTGGCCGCCTTCAATCCAGCAGGCTTGCCGGTGCGCATCGAAGACCCCAAATGTGTCGCCAAGACCTTCCCGGACTATTTTGAAGCGCTGTTTTCGCTGGTGCAGACCGACCCATGCAACATCCCCGTGATCTGCGTCGATGGTCCGACTGCCTCGGGCAAAGGCACCCTGGCCGCGCAATTGGCCAGCCTGTTGGGCTACCACTTGCTCGACTCGGGTGCGCTGTACCGCATCACCGCGCTGGCGGCCACACAGGCGGGGCTGCCGCTGGATGCCATGGGCGAAATGGCCATCGCCAGCCTGCTCACAAACCTGCGCATTGAATTCAAAGGTGATCAAGTGCTGCTCGACGGCGCGGACGTGACAGACGCCATCCGCACAGAAGAAGTCGGTATGAATGCTTCAAAAGTGTCCGCCTTGCCCAGGGTGCGCGCGGCTTTGCTGGACTTGCAGCACAGTTTTCGCCGCCTGCCCGGCCTGGTCGCCGATGGCCGCGACATGGGCACGGTGATCTTCCCGGACGCACCGCTCAAGGTGTTTTTGACAGCCAGCGCCGAGCAGCGCGCGCAAAGACGGTTTAAACAGTTGATTTCAAAAGGAAATTCAATTACACTCCACGGTCTTCGCGTTGACCTGGAAGCGCGTGACGCACGGGATTCGTCCCGTAGCGTTGCACCTCTCAAGCCAGCACCAGACGCCAAGCTACTCGACAACTCCAGTTTATCGGTTGAAGAATCGGTTCATCTGGTGTTGGCATGGTGGCAAGGCAAACAGCCCTTCTGATCTTTCGCAAGGACTGAAACCGCAAAGGCCCAGGCCAATGCACCGGCCCTCATCCGTCTTATCGCGCTGCACTGGCGCACTGCGGATGAGGTTCAAAAAACCTAAACCCGCGGTTTTCATGACCGCATTGAAAATGTCTGAATCTTTTGCCGACCTGTTTGAAGAGTCCCTGCAACGCACAGAAATGCGCACAGGTGAAGTGATCACTGCTGAGGTCGTCCGTATCGAACACAGCTTTGTGGTCGTCAACGCTGGCCTGAAATCCGAAGCCTATGTGCCGCTCGAAGAATTCAAGAACGACCAGGGCGAAACCGAAGTCCAAGTGGGCGACTTCGTCTCTGTGGCCATCGGCTCCATCGAAAACGGCTACGGCGACACCATCCTGAGCCGTGACACTGCCAAGCGTCTGGCTTCCTGGATGAGCCTGGAAAAAGCCCTGGAAACCGGCGAATTCGTCACCGGCACCACCAGCGGCAAGGTCAAGGGTGGCCTGACCGTGTTGGTCAATGGCATCCGCGCCTTCCTGCCAGGTTCACTGGTCGACACCCGTCCGACCAAAGACCTGTCTCCGTACGAAAACAAGACCCTCGAATTCAAGGTCATCAAGCTCGACCGCAAGCGCAACAACGTGGTGCTGAGCCGCCGCGCTGTGGTGGAAGCCTCGATGGGCGAAGAGCGCTCCAAGCTGATGAACACGCTCAAAGAAGGTGCGATTGTTCAAGGCGTGGTGAAAAACATCACCGAATACGGTGCGTTTGTGGATCTGGGCGGCATCGACGGCTTGCTGCACATCACCGACATGGCCTGGCGTCGTGTGCGTCACCCCTCTGAAGTGGTGACCGCTGGCCAGGAAATCACCGCCAAGATCCTGAAGTTCGACACCGAGAAAAACCGCGTGTCCCTAGGTCTGAAGCAAATGGGTGATGACCCATGGATGGGCGTGAACCGCCGCTATCCCCAAGGCACGCGCATGTTCGGCAAGATCACCAACATCGCCGACTACGGTGCATTTGTGGAACTGGAACCCGGCATCGAAGGCCTGGTCCACGTGTCCGAGATGGACTGGACCAACAAGAACGTTGCGCCTTCGAAGATCGTTGCCCTGGGCGACGAGGTCGAAGTCATGGTTCTGGAAATCGACGAAGACAAGCGCCGCATCAGCCTGGGCATGAAGCAGTGCAAGGCCAACCCTTGGCAAGAATTCGCGCAAAACACCAAGCGTGGCGACCGCGTCAAGGGCCCGATCAAGTCCATCACCGACTTCGGCGTGTTTGTGGGTCTGGCTGCCGGTATCGACGGCCTGGTGCACTTGTCTGACCTGTCCTGGAACGAGCCCGGCGAAGCTGCTGTGCGCGAATACAAAAAGGGCCAGGAAGTTGAAGCTCTGGTGCTTGCTGTTGACGTCGACCGTGAACGCATCTCCCTGGGTATCAAGCAACTTGACTCCGACCCATTCACCACCTTCTCGTCAATCAACGACAAGGGTTCCGTGGTGACCGGCAAGGTCAAAACGGTGGACGCCAAGGGCGCTGAAATCGACCTGGGCGAAGACATCATCGGCTACCTGCGTGCCTCGGAAATCTCCCGCGACCGCGTGGAAGATGCCCGCAACGTGCTCAAGGAAGGCGACGAAGTCACTGCTGTGGTGGTCAATGTGGATCGCAAGACCCGCAACATCCAGTTGTCGATCAAGGCCAAGGATGCAGCTGACCAGAATGAAGCCATGGCATCGCTCAGCCAGCAATCCGCCCGAGAAAACGCTGGCACCACCAGCTTGGGTGCTTTGCTGCGCGCCAAGCTCGACAACAATAACTAAGCGGTTATTGTCAACCTGAACTGACGACCGGTTGCCCTGCGCACCGGTCGTTTTTTTCTTCCTAATCAGTTGGGGACAGAGCTAAAGGTCTGTCCCGCAAAGGTATTGGTTTATGACCCGCTCCGACCTCGTTGAAGAACTTGCGGCCCGATTTGGCCAGATCACCCAGCGCGATGCCGAGTTTGCGGTCAAGGCGATTCTGGAGGCCATGAACGATGCACTGGCACGCGGACACCGTATTGAAATCCGGGGCTTTGGCAGTTTTTCTGTCAATTACCGCCCGCCGCGCATGGGACGCAACCCGCGCAGCGGTGAAAGTGTGGCCATCCCTGAAAAACAGGTGCCCCACTTCAAGCCCGGCAAAGCCCTGCGCCAGGCGGTGGACCAGCGCACCGATGAACTGTTGCCGTCGGCTTGACGGCAACGTCAAACGGTAGAATCTTCCCATCACTGGGAATCATCGATGAAACACATCCTGTGGTTGCTAAGGTGGATCCTCAAAGCAGCCATTTTTTTTACACTGTTTGCCTTTGCGCTGAACAATCAGCAAGTCACGACGGTGCACTTTTTCTTTGGCAACCAATGGCTCGCGCCCATGGTGCTGGTGGTGCTGGGCGCCTTTAGCATCGGCGTGGTGGTGGGCGTTTTGGGAATGGCCCCCTGGTGGTGGAAACATCGCCGCACCAAACAGGCGCCCGAAACACCGCACGCCGAGCCCGCAGCGCCAGCCCAGGCGCCTGCCGCCACGCCAGCCTACGCCGATGGAATTTAACCTGAGCTGGGTCTTGTTGGGCCTGCCGCTGGCGTTTGTGCTGGGTTGGCTGGCGTCACGCCTCGATCTGCGACAAATCCGGCTGGAAAACCGCCAGGCACCCAAGGCCTATTTCAAGGGCCTCAACTTTTTGCTCAATGAGCAACAGGACCAGGCCATCGACGCTTTCATCGAGGCGGTGCAAAACGACCCCGACACGTCGGAGTTGCACTTCGCTCTGGGCAACCTGTTTCGCCGTCGTGGCGAGTATGAACGTGCCGTGCGCGTGCACCAGCACCTGCTGTCGCGCGCAGACATCAGCCAGACGGATCGGCACCGGGCCCAGCACGCGCTGGCGCTGGACTACCTCAAGGCCGGGCTGCTGGACCACGCCGAGGCCGCCCTGCTCAAGCTCGAAGGCACGCCCTTTGAAGCCCAGGCCCGCCTGGCCCTGCTGGCCAACTATGAACGCAGCCGTGACTGGCCGCAGGCCGCCCTTATGGCAGAAAAACTGGAACATGCAGGACAAGGCAGTTTCGCACCCCGGCTGGCCCATTACCTGTGCGAGCAGGCCGCCACCCAGGTAGCCCAGGGTCAGTTGGAAGCGGCGCTGCAACTGCTGCAAAGCGCCATCGCCAAGGCGCCAGAAGCGGCGCGGGCACGTCTTGATCTGACCCAACTGCTAACCGGCATGGGGCAGGAAGACCGGGCCTGGAACACCCTGATGCAGGCCCTCGACAGCGCCCCCACAGCCATTCCCCTGATCGCCCGCCCGCTGGCCGAACTGGCACTGCGCTGTGGCAACGGTGCAGCCACCCTGGCACGGTTCCAACAACTCTATGCCGAACAGGCCTCGCTGGACGTGTTGGAGGCCATCGTCACCCTCTCCGATGCAGATCCTGCCGTGCAAACAAGTGCCCGCGAATGGTACGCACGCCATCTTGAAAAAGAGTCCTCGCTGGTGGCTGCCACGCGCTGGATTGCGGGTGAAAAGCTGGAACACGAGCAATTTCATCCCCAGGTGCAACGCGCACTGGACCACGCCATTCAACCGCTGCTGCGTTATCGCTGTGCGGCCTGCGGCTTTGAAGCCACCCAACACTTTTGGCAATGTCCCGGATGTCAGGCCTGGGACAGTTACCCCGCTCGCCGGGTTGAAGAACTATGACCATTTCAAAAGAACGACTACAACAGGCCCGCGTGCTGGTGGTGGGCGACGTGATGCTGGACCGCTACTGGTTCGGTGCCGTGGACCGCATCAGCCCGGAAGCCCCGGTGCCGGTGGTGCGCGTCACGCGCGAGGAAGAGCGCAGCGGTGGTGCCGCCAATGTGGCTTTCAACGTGGTTACCCTCGGTGCCCAGGCTTCCCTGCTAACCGTGGTGGGTGACGACGAAGCCAGCCACAAACTGGAAGCGCTGTTGGCCAACACCGGCATCCAGACCCATTTTGGCCGCGATGCACAGCTTAAAACCACGGTCAAGCTGCGGGTTATTGGCCGTCAGCAGCAATTGTTGCGAATGGACTTTGAGAACACTCCCAAAAGCGAAGTGTTGGCGTCGCAAACCACCACCTTCCTGGAGCTCTTGCCCAGTCATCAGGCCGTGCTGTTTTCTGACTACGGCAAAGGTGGCCTGGCGCATGTGAGCGACATGATTGCGCGGGCCGTTGAAGCTGGCAAACCCATCTTGATTGATCCAAAAGGCTCCGATTACTCGCGCTACCAGCATGCCACTGTGATCACACCCAACCGCACAGAGCTACAGCAAGTGATCGGACTTTGGCAGGACGAGTCTGAACTTCAAACCAAAGTTCAAAACTTGCGCCAACAGCTTGGGCTACAGACGGTACTATTGACCCGTAGCGAAGAAGGCATGACGCTGTTTGACGCACAGGGCCGCGCAGATGTGAAAGCACAGGCACGCGAAGTGTTCGATGTGACCGGCGCCGGTGATACCGTGATTGCCACCCTGGCCACCCTGGTGGCTGCCGGTTTCAGCCTGCGCCAAGCCCTGCCCCTGGCCAACAAGGCGGCTGGTATCGTGGTGGGCAAATTTGGCACCGCCACCGTTTCTTATGAGGAGTTGTTTGCATGAGCCGTATCGTTGTCACCGGAGCCGCCGGTTTTATCGGCGCCAATCTCATCAAAGGCCTCAATGACCGGGGCCTGACCGACATCATTGCCGTCGATGACCTGACCCAGGGCGACAAGTTCCGCAACCTGGCCGATTTGCAAATTGCCGACTATGTGGATGCCGACGTTTTTTACGACGCGTTTGCAGCCGATGCCTACGGCAAGGTGGAAGCTGTTTTCCACGAGGGCGCCTGCAGCGACACCATGGAAAGCAACGGCAAGTACATGATGCAAAACAACTACGCCACCTCGGTGCAGTTGTACCAAACCTGCCAAAAGCGCAGCGCGCGCCTGCTCTACGCCTCCAGCGCCGCCACCTACGGCGGCTCTGACACCTTCAGGGAAGAACCCGCCTTCGAGCAGCCGCTCAACGTCTATGGCTACTCCAAATTGCTGTTTGACCAACGCATGCGCCGCGAATGCGGTCCTGCGTTTGAGAACGCTCTGGCCGGGCTCACCCGGCAGGTGGTCGGCTTTCGCTACTTCAATGTCTATGGCCCGCGCGAGCAGCACAAGGGCCGCATGGCCAGCGTTGCGTTTCACCAGTTCAACCAGTTCAAGGCCGATGGCAAGGTCAAACTTTTTGGGGAATATGGCGGCTACGCGCCGGGTGCGCAGATGCGCGACTTTATCTTCATTGACGATGTTGTCGCAGTCAACCTCTGGTTCTTTGACCACCCTGAAATCTCGGGTATTTTCAACCTCGGCAGCGGACGTGCCCAGCCCTTCAACGACGTGGCCAGTTCGGTGGTGAATGCGCTGCGCCAGATCAAGGGCCAGGCGGCACTGACGCTTGAGGCTTTAACAACCGAGGGTCTGCTTGAATACGTCCCCTTTCCCGATGCGCTGCGTGGCAAATACCAGTGTTACACCCAGGCCGATCTGAGCGCACTGCGCGCCACGGGTTGTGAGCATCCATTTGCGGATGTACAAACGGGTGTGGCCAAGTATGTGCAGCGGTTGGCACAACAAGGCTAAAACGCACCCCAAAGGGATGGTCATGTTCAAAAAAATCTTTACGTTCATTGCCCTGTGTTCTGCGCTGTCATGTTTCGCCGCGCTGGACATCAACCAGGCCTCCGAGGCCGAGCTTGACAGCATCAAAGGTATCGGTCCCGGTACCTCCAGCAAAATCCTCGATGAGCGCAAAAAAGCGGTCTTCAAAGACTGGAACGACTTCATCACCCGGATACCAGGCATTGGCGAAGTCAAAGCGGCCAGGTTTTCAGCCGAGGGCGTGACAGTCAACGGTGCCGGCTTCAAGGCCGCGCCTGCTACCAAAAAATAAAACGAGCCTGAATTTCACGCATGCTCTCAGTGCTGGCAATTTGTATTGGTGCCTGCCTCGGTGCCCTGGGCCGCTGGGGCTTGGGGCTATGGCTCAACCCTGGGGCGGTTATTCCATTGGGCACACTGGCCGCCAATCTGGTCGGTGGCTACCTGGTCGGTGTGGCCGTGGCGGTGTTCCAGGCCCTGCCCCATCTGGAGCCCGCCTGGCGTCTGGCCATCATCACCGGTTTTTTGGGGGCTCTCACCACCTTTTCCAGTTTTTCAGCCGAAGTGGTCGGCATGCTGGGGCAACATCGCTACCTGCTGGGTTTTGGCACCGCCGCGCTGCACCTGTTTGGTTCGCTGCTGCTGACCCTGGCGGGCATCAAGACGGTTACTTTTTTTATAACTTCGTCTGCTTGATTGGTTCGCTCGCAAGCCCTTCGTTCCTATGCAGCTTTAGCCCCCACCGCGCTGCATGTACAAATCAAAGCGCTTCATGAACGCATAGCGTGCCTGCTCATCCAGACCGGCAAAGCGAAAGCTCACCTTGAGCACCGGGATGCTGATGAGCCCAATCACCCTGGGCTGGCCCACCTGCCACTTCAAGCCCAACGCACCGTCGCCCAGACGCACGCCCGCCGCGCCCGTTTGCTGCTTCCAGTGGTGATCGCCGATGGCCTTGGGCAGCCACATCAGCCATTCAGCCTCGGTGCAGCCCATCTCGCGCTCGAAGCGCTCGGCATAAAAATCCTGCATGTTTTGACGTCAGCCGCCGGCAATGGGTGGCCAGATGGCCAGCACGTCGCCTTCTTTGAGGGTCTGCATGGCACGCAGCTCGGGGGCGATGTAGTGGCCGTTGACCAGCACCAAGTGCACCAGTTTTTCAGGCAAACGGTGTTGTGCCACCAATTGCTCAATGGTGGTCTCTGGCGCAATATCCAACTCAACCAGGTTGGTGTACTTGGCGTCAACCGGCAAATAGTCGGTCAACGACGCGAAAAGCTTGAGGGTGATCTTCATGCCTCAAACTTTAGCGCCTGCGCGCATCCGCTGCACCCGACCAGTCGCTTTGCCCTTGCGCTGCCGCCAGGTAGGCTTCCATCAGGCGGGTCGGATCCTGTTTCAGGGTGTTCGCCCAGTCGCCCAATTTGATCTGGCCCTCAACCAAACCCCGCATCACACCCACATGTTCGGTCCAGCCCACGCTGTTGCAGCCTACCAGCACATCGTCCTTGAACTGCAGGCTCAGGTGACGGCCATTGGTCTTGTCGGTGAGTTCCACATGCTCGCCACCCGGCACACCTTCCCAATGGCCAAAACTGGTCGAAATCAGACCCAAGGTGTCCAACACGTTGATTTGCGTCACGCCCTTGAGGTTGGCCCTGGGAGCCTGCCCACGGGCGAACGCCACCATGTTCATGGCGGCAATACGGGCCTGTTCAGCAGCGTTGGGCTGGATGGCGCTGACAATGGTCGTGCCAGACACTTTGTCAAAGGCCTCGCAGCAGTCACCAGCGGCATAAATGCCGGGCATGTTGGTCTGCAAATGCTCGTCGGTCAGCACGCCCAGCAGGCAGGTGATCCCCGAGTTTTTGAGGTAACCGATGGCGGGGCGCACACCAGCGGCGCTGATGACCAAGTCGGCCGCCACGTGCCGACCATTGCTCAGGCGCACGTTCAAGGGTGTGCCTGGCTCGATCGCTTCGACCCGTGTACCCGTGAACACTTCCACGCCTTTGGACTCGCACCAGTCGCGAATCATGCCGCCGGCCGTGGGTCCCATCATGCGCGGCACCATGCGGTCACCCATTTCCACCACGCTCAGGCGCACCCCCCGGGCGGCTAGCGCTTCCATGATGATGCAGCCAATAAAGCCCGCGCCTAATTGCAGCACACGCGCGCCTTTGACGGCCAGCGCCATGATGGCTCTGGCGTCTTTGAGGGTCCAGCAGGGATGAACACCCGCCGTATCGATGCCCGGGATGGGCGGGCGCACCGGATGCGAGCCGGTAGCAATCAGAAGCGTGTCAAAGTGAATCGTTTCACCACTTTGAAGGGTGAGGATATTTTCAGCAGCCTGCACGCTCTTGATGCGGTTTTGCACCGCCTTGATGTTCAGGTCGGCAAAGTGCGTCCGGCTTTTGCGCAGGTAGGTGCCAGCTTCGTCGATGTTGCCCATCAGCAGGTAGGGAATGGCCATGCGCGAGTAGGACGGCTCGGGCTCATCACCGATAACCGTGATGGTGTCTGTGGCACTGAGTTTGCGGATGGTTTCAGCGGCAATGACGCCGGCGGGGCCGGCGCCCAGGATGACGTGATGGGTCATGAAAGTTTCTCCAGAAAAAAGCGGCCACTGAGACCGCTTGTTTGTTACTCCGGTTCGTCATTGCGAGCGAAGCGCGGCCATCCAGGAAGTCATGGATTGCCGCGCTTCGCTGCGCTCCTTTCCATGAACCGGTTGTCATTGCGAACCCTTCGACGGGCTCAGGACAGGCTGAAGTGAAGCAATCCATGACTTCTGAATGCATGGATCGCCACGCTTCGCTCGCGATGACGGTTCAAGGTCCGTGTGCGGTATCGGGCATGATTCGGCTGGCTCACAATGACGGTGACGCGAACCTTACAGGCTCAGTCGCGTCTTGGTTGCCGCGGTCGGGCGACCTTCAGGGTCCCAGCCGCGGGCTTCGTAGTACTTGGGCAGCATGGTGGCGAGTTCGTTGAACTTGCCTTTGGCGGGGCCTGTTTTACAAGACTCGGCCGCCGTGGTCAGCCGCGCTGGCAGGCTGTCGTCGGCTTTGGTGAAACCGGCACGGTTGTTGAACTCGCGCTCCATGTTCCAGATGCGCTCACCAATTTTGGCCAGTTCTTCAATAGTGTACTGGTCACCACAGGCGGCAGATATTTGTGGTGCCAGATCTTGCAGACCCCAGGCGAAAGTGGTGAAGATGCACAGACCAGACGAGTCAAATGCCGCTGTCGCATCCTGAAAGGCTTTCACCAGTTCGGGTTTGCCTTGCGATTCCAGCGGGTCGGTCTTGACCGGAATGCCGAGGATTTCCGAGGCAATGGTGTAGCCGCGCAGATGGCAGCCACCGCGGTTGCTGGTGGCATAAGCCAGACCAATGCCCTGGATGGCGCGACCGTCGTAGGCCGGGAATTCCTGGCCCTTGCTGCTCATGGAGAGTTCAGGGTGGCCATACTTGGCGGTCAGGCGTTTGGAGCCCTGGCCAATTTCCTTGCCAAAGCCGCGGCCGTTGATGGTTTCTTCGGCCAAAAAGGCCAAGGCGCGGGCCGAGCCAAACGGGGCTTCGATGCCAATCTGCTCTTTGGTCAGCACACCCATGCCGTAGAGCTCCATCACGGCACCCACGGTGGCACCAAAGCTGATCGGGTCGATGCCTTCTTCGTTGCACAACAGGTTGGCGTATTGCAGGCATTCCAGATCGTTGACGCCGTTGGCAGCGCCGAGCGCCCAGGCGGCTTCGTATTCCAGGCCACCGTTGGCACCGCGGTATTGCGGTTTGTTTTCGATGGTGAAGTGGCCTTCGTCCATCTTGCTGATGCGCCCGCACGCAATGGTGCAGCCAAAGCAGGCCTGGTTGGTCACCAGGTGTTTCTTGCCGTCGGTCTTGCGCGGGGTGGCCATGGCTTCGGCACCGATGTCCTTGGCGCCTTCAAACTGGTTGTCAGTGTGGTTGCGGGTGGGCAAGGCACCCACTTCGTTGATCACGCTCATCAGCACCTGCGTGCCCATGGCGGGCAGGCCGGTGCCAGTAACGCCGTTGTCTGCCAGCACTTTTTTGGCAGCTTTGGTGGCCGCCATGAAGGCTTTGGGGTCCTTGATGTTGCCAACGCCCTTGGTGCCGCGCACGGCGATCGCCTTGAGGTTCTTGCTGCCCATCACAGCGCCCACGCCGGAGCGGCCGGCGGCGCGGTGCAGGTCGTTGACCACTGCCGCAAACAGCACGCCGTTTTCACCGGCCTTGCCAATGGAGGACACGCGGGTCAGCGGGTCTTGCAGACCTTTCTTGAGGGTTTCTTCGGTTTCCCAGACGCTCTTGCCCCACAGGTGAGCCGCATCACGCAGTTCAGCCACGTCGTCGTTGACGTACAGATAAACCGGCTTGGCCGATTTGCCTTCGAAGATGACCATGTCCCAGCCGGCCATCTTGAACTCGGCGCCCCAGTAGCCGCCCGAGTTGGAACAGGCAATGGCACCGGTCAGCGGACCTTTGGTGATGACGGTGTAGCGGCCACCAGTGGAGGCCATGGTGCCGGTCAGCGGGCCGGTGGCCCAGATGATTTTGTTCTCGGGTGACAACGGATCAACTTTGGCATCGACCTCTTCGACCAGGTATTTGGAGCCCAGGCCACGTGAGCCAATGTAGCTTTGTGCCCACTTCATATTGAGGGGTTCAGACTTGACGGTACCCGCGGTCAAGTTAACGCGGAGGATTTTTCCTGCCCATGACATGATGTGTTTCCTTAATGTGTTGGTTTAGCCCGTTCGCCTTGAGCAGGGTCGAAAGGCTTCGACACGCTCAGCCCGAACGGAAAGGGGTCAGGTCGCGCTAACCTGATTGCCGAGCTTGTCGGCCCATTGAGCCATCTTGCCCAGACCGGTCCAGTTGGCGTCGATGAAGGTGATGGCGCCGGTGGGGCAGGCGTCGGCGCAGGCGGGTTCGCCACCACACAGGTCGCACTTTTGCACCTTGCCGGTTTCCTGGACGTAGTTGATGGTGCCAAACGGGCAGGCGATGGTGCAGACCTTGCAGCCGACGCAGGTGGTTTCGTTCACCACTTTGGCACCGGTGGCCTTGTCCACCGTGATGGCCTCGACCGGGCAGGCGTGCAGGCACCAGGCCTCGTCGCACTGGGTACAGGTGTAGGGCACCTTTTTTCCGGTGTGGTGAAAGTCAAAAACCTTGATGCGCGATTTGGCGGTGGCGAAAGTGCCGTAGTTCTCGAAAGAACAGGCCATTTCGCACTGCAGACAGCCGGTGCACTTGTCTGCGTTGATGTGCAACACCTTTTGCATGTGTGTGTCTCCTGTGGGTGATGTAAAAAAACCAAATCAAACAGCACTTATGCAATGCCGTTCCTATGAAATTGACTGCATAGCAATTGTTAAGGCTGACATGGCCAGCTGACCTAGGACAAACCCTAGATGGGTCAGGGTTTGGATGCGAAATTCTCAAAATGAGACAAGCCCAGTCGCACCACGAAAAAGCCACCCGAGGCAAACGCCTGGGTGGCTTGAGTGCTGACGCGATGCCGCAGTGGCGACAAGGTGCGCCACGGTTAGCCGTGCTATTTCAGCTTGACGGCCTCAATGTCGGCCTTGGCACCCAGGCCCAGGGTTTTGTTGAACGAGACAAAGTGACCGCGCGTGGTGATGTTGTCGTCGTGCACGGCAAAACCCACGTTATAGACGCCACCTTCTTTCAGCGCCTTGTCGTCCGGATTGGTCAGGCCCAGCGGACGCACCAAAACGTAGGTCCACAGGCCGTCTTTCCAGCTTGAGATGGCGTTGTTGTCTGCGGCCGAGCCTTTGGCATCGACCCGGCTCGTGACGTAATCAGGGATCATGTCGCCTTCCTTCCAGCCCGCATTCGGATCAAACGGCACGGCGTTTTTCTCGCGGATCAGGAAGTGCTCGCCCTTGCGCAATTGGTCAGCGGTGATGGACTTGTAGCCCGTCTTGGCGGCATCCCACATGAATTTTGGCTGATGTGTTTTGCCATCGGCATTGCCCGCAAACATGTTTGTACCGGCATCACTGTTGCGCCATTCCAGCACGTAGCCGTCATCGGTCATGCCCACGGCGTGGCTGCGATGGGCGCGCCACTGCATCAGTTCGACAAACTTGCCATCAGCTTTGGCCTGGTTGATCTCGTCCAGGGATTTGCCGGTTTTCCAGTCGGCAGGATCGGTCCGGCTGATGGGCAGGTACTTGCGCACGTCATTGCGCTTGACCGCTTGCAGCAAGGCGTTGGCCTGGACTTCTTCCTTGGTGAATTGATTGGGCATATCACGCTCGCCGTCATGACAGGTCAGCCAGCAACCCTGCTTGCCAAAATTCTCAACCTTGCCATCGTCGAGCATGACGGTCATGCGGTCTTCGTAAATGCCGGGTTGCTTGCCTTCCTGCACCACTTTGTCGAGCTTGGGAAAGCCATAAACCTTCCACTCCTTGCCGTCGAAACGCAGGTACTGGTGCTCAGTGCCGGGGAACGGATTTTGCGTTTTCCATTGAAAACGCATGTATGCGTTCTTGTCGTCGTAGGCGGCCTGCACATGGAGGTCAACCCAGCCGTTCTTGCCAGCCACCGGCATGGGTTCCAGTGGACCTGCTTTCACCAATTTGTCACCCAGTTCCTTTTCTTCATTTGCGCCATCGTGGCAGGAAACGCAGGCTTGTCCAGCCTTTACTTTACTGGCGCCCTTGTGCGCCTTGCTGGTCAGCCATTCCAGAGAAGACTGCCCCGGATAGAACAATGTCACGGTTTTTACCGGCACAGCGTCCCAGTCAATTTTGGCCGGATCGGCCGCCGCCGCATAACCCGCGCTCAAGGTCGCAATGGCAATAAACAATGCTTTCAGTTTCATGATGTACCCTTTCAAATAAAGGCTATGACGCAAACACTGTGCCACCAGACCGCCAAACTTGTCGGAGCTGGAGGCGGGCCGTCGTTTCGTTTGATATTGCGCAACAAAACTGAGGGTAAACCTTGAGCCATCAAGCCATGAAAGCGTCTAAAGACAGCCTTCAAGCCATCTTTGGTAACGCGCCAGATCGCGCAAAGTGTCGCCAAAACATGACACATGTCACTCGGTGGTGACAAATCCCCAACGTTTCATCCGCACATATAGATTTTGTCGAGGGATGCCGCTCAAGCGCGCTGCCTCCGACATATTGCCGCCTGCGGTTTGCAATAACTGCACCAGGTAGCGCCGCTCGAATTCTGCCCGCGCCTCCTGGTAGGCCGGAGTCGCTGCCTCTGCCGGGTCTGGTGCAGATTCATCTGACGCCCCTTGCTGCGTTGCCAGGTCGATGTGCCCCAAATCAATCGCGCCATTGCCTTGCATGGCCACCACGCGCTCAATGCAGTGCTGCAACTCGCGCACATTGCCAGGCCAGCTATGTTGCTCCAGCGCGTTCAGTGCCGCCGGCGTAAAGGGGCCGCATTGCTTGCCGAACTTGGTGTTGTAGAACTCCAGAAAATGCACTGCCAGGCGAAACACGTCGCCCTCGCGTTCGCGCAGCGCAGGCAAACGCAGCGCCACCACATTGATGCGATAAAACAAATCCTCGCGAAAACGCCCGGCCTTGACCTCGCCCGCCAGCGTGCGGTTGGTGGCGCATATCAGGCGGAAATCCGTGGTGCGCGGCTGGGTGCTGCCAATGCGGCAAAAGCTATGATCCTGCAGCACGCGCAGCAGACTGCTTTGCAGCTTGGGGCTCATGTCGGCAATTTCGTCCAGAAACAAATTGCCACCATTGGCTTTTTCAAAGTAGCCGACGCTGGCCTGCGCGGCACCGGTAAAAGCACCTTTCTCATAGCCAAACAGCAAACTCTCCAGCAGCGACTCGGGCAAACCGCCGCAGTTGACCTCCAGGAAAGCCTTGTCGGCACGCTGGCTGTGGGCATGGATGAGCTTGGCCATCACGTCTTTGCCGGTGCCGCTTTCGCCTTCCAGCAGCACCGTGGTATCGAGCCCGGCCACTTGCTGAATCTGGCCCAGCAAGCGCGTCATGGCGGCGGATTGCCCCACCACCACGGGTGCGCCTGAAGAAGCCGCCAGGCGGCTGCGCAAGCTGTCAATTTCGCGGTAAGCCGCGTCAATTTCAAGCGCCTTGCCGATCACCGCTTCCAGCGCTTCCAGGTCTTCAAACGGCTTGGTCAGGTAATCAAACAACCCCTCGCGCACGGCGGCCACGGCATCACGCACATCGGCAAAACCAGTCATCAAAATCGCCACCATGCGTGGCCGCTGCAAGCGGAACTCGCGCAGCAAATCCAGGCCCTGGTGCTGCGGCAGGCGCTGGTCCATCAGTACCAGATTGAAGTCATGCGCAGCAAACAACTGGCGCGCCACCTCGCCATCTGAAGCCAGAAAAACCTGCGCGCTGCCGCGCAGCATCTGCTCGATCAACGTACGGGTGTAGCGGTCGTCATCGACGACCAGGATCTTGGGCAACATGGGTGAGCTTTGGGTTGGTCTGATCCGCCGGAATGGGGCTGTCTGGGTTGGTCTGAGGCAACCAAATCGCAAATTGCGTGCCACCTTCAGGCAAATTTTTGACGCTGACAAAACCCTGGTGCAGCAAGGCCACGTGTTGCACCACCGGCAGTCCCAGGCCCGTGCCTTCGTGGCGGGTGGTAAAAAACGGGGTAAACACCTTGTCCAGAATCTCCGGGGCGATGCCCTTGCCGTGATCGCGCACCGACAAAACCCACCCCGGCGCGCCGGTCTCGGGATGCGGCTGCGCTTGCAAGCTGATCACAATCGCGCCCTCGCCCTGGGTGGCCTGTGCGGCATTGAGCAGCAAATTAAAGAGCGCATGACGCAGCAAAATTGGGTCCACCTCCAGCACCACGCTTGTTTCAGGAAACATCAACTCAACAGGAATTTGACGCTGTACGGTCTGATGAAACATCAGCACGGTCTCGGCAACCACCTGCGCCATGTCAGTGGGATGGCATTCAAATTTGGACACCTTGGCAAAGCGCAACATCGACGCAATGAAGGCGTGGCAGTCTTCGCCGGCGCGACGTATCTCGGCCAGCAGCTCGCGGGTGCGCGCCGGGTCATCGGCCTCACGCGCTGCCAACTGGGCCAGGTTGACCACACCCACCAACGGGTTGTTGAGCTGGTGTGCAATCTCGCCCACCATGGTGCCCAGCGCCGAGAGCTTTTCAAGCTGCAAAATGCGCGCATGCTCGGTGCCCAGGCGCAGCAGCCGGTGCTCCAGATCGTGCTGGCGCTGGTAGTCGCGCTCCACCCGATCCAGCGCAAAATAAAACAAACCCAACACAAAAGTTCCGACCAGCAAGCTCAACAAGGTCACCGTGGCAATGGAGCGCTGAAAAGTCTGCTGCAAGCCGCTGATGTCGCGCATCACCACCAGGTCGCCAATGCGCCGGCCACTCGCGTCATCCAGCGGCAGCATGGCCAAGTGCAGGGTTTGATCACCCTGGGTAAATACCTGAGTAGCGCCGGCGCGCAAGGCGGTCAACACCGCGTCATCCATGGCTGCGGGCGCTGGTACATCGGTCTGTGCCACCAGCACCTGTTGCGTAAACCGATCCCAGTTGCCCTGGCGTTTGAGCAGCGCCAGGCCTTGATGCCATTGTTGTGCTGGCAAAAACTGCTTATCCACCAGCACAAACAAATCCACCGTCAAAGTCTCGTGAATTTCATTGATCAGATGCCCAATTTCTTCGCCCATCTCGACATAGCCCAACACCCCATGGGCGCTTTGCCAGGGTGCCACCAGCCGCAGCGTCAACGTGCCCAAAGACCCCAATTCCAGACCGTGCACTGGCGCATTCTGGCTGCGGGCCTGGACCGTGGTCGTGCGCGTGATGGCATCGCCATATTCTCCCGGGCTGTGCAAACGCACCAGATTGATCAGTTCCGGGCTGTTGAAATACAAATGAGTGATACGGTGTTCGGCATGCAGGGTTCGAAACAACGGCCCGGCTTCGCGCAACAAGGCGACCCGGTCCTGGCTGGCAAATGCCGCTGCAATCGAAGTATTGCCCTGCATTGCAAGCAGCACAGCGCTCATCAGGTGGGTGT
This sequence comes from Betaproteobacteria bacterium HGW-Betaproteobacteria-18, assembly GCA_002842265.1. Lineage (GTDB taxonomy): Bacteria > Pseudomonadota > Gammaproteobacteria > Burkholderiales > Burkholderiaceae_C > Rhodoferax. The sequence goes on from PHCO01000035.1 coordinate 17,425, forward strand.
CTTTGTCGAGTTTTTGATCCACCAGCTTGGCCACCGCTGCCACGCGTTCTGTCAACGCCCCGTCACGCACCCGGATCTGCAAAAAATAAGCGGTCGTGACAAAAGCCAGCAAAATAAAGGTCAGTACCAAGGCAAAGGGCCACATCAACGTGGCTTTGACTCGACGGGGCGGGGAGACGGGCGAGTTTAATTTCACACCCAAAGTGTGCCTGCAACAGGGCACACTGGCAAGCTCGCACACCGCTTCACCCAAAATGCGATAAATTCAGACACCGAACGACCTGACCATGAACGCCCCCCGCCCAAGCATTCAACCCAACCCGCCGCCCAACCGTCTGGCGCGCATTGCCCAGGCACGCCTGAGCCTGATGCAAGATGGCCAATCTTTGGCACCCGGCTGGGTCGCCCCCTGGGTCGAACGATCCTGGCAACGTTGCCTGAATTCTGGCTTGCAGCCCAGCAGCCAGATCAGTTTTGCTCAAGTGACTGCACCCACGTTGCGCTACACCCTGGAGGCCAACCACAGCCTGATTGCAGCGGCGCAACCCATGTTGCAAAGTCTGGCGCGCGCCATCGTCAACACCCGCTACTTTGCCATTCTGACCAATGCCGACGGGGTGGTGGTCGATGCCT
>PHCO01000295.1 GCA_002842265.1 Betaproteobacteria bacterium HGW-Betaproteobacteria-18
TCATGTGGCGGTGTGTGTGCCTGCTGTGTATTTGGCGCAATGCCAGACCTTGCTTGCGGGCAGCGTCATCGACCTCGGTGCGCAAGATGTTTCCAGCCACGAAAGCGGTGCCTACACCGGTGAAATTGCAGGCGCCATGCTCAAGGAGTTTGGCGCGCGTTATGTCATCGTGGGGCATTCGGAACGACGCCAATACCACGGTGAAACCGATGAAGTTGTGGCTGCCAAAACGCAGCGCGCCCTGAGCGACGGCATCACACCCATTGTTTGTGTAGGTGAAACGCTGGCAGAACGTGAGGCGGGAAAAACCGAGGAAGTTGTCAAGCGCCAGTTGGCGGCAGTGATTCACACCAACGGCCATTGCATCAGTGAGGTGGTGGTGGCCTATGAGCCGGTTTGGGCCATTGGCACAGGGCTTTCAGCGACTGCAGAACAAGCGCAGCAAGTCCATGCGGTGTTGCGTGCGCAATTGCGGGCGGCGACCCCCAGTGCTGATCGCATCAAGTTGCTTTACGGTGGCAGCATGAATGCGGCCAATGCCAAAAACCTGCTTGTCCAACCGGATATTGACGGTGGCCTGATTGGTGGCGCGGCACTCAAGGCGCAGGATTTTTTAACTATTATTGTTGCGGCCTCCTGATTCAGGGTGTTGCTGACTATTTATTCAGGAGTGATTTATGAATGTTTTATTGACGGTGATGCTGGCAGTGCAAATGATTTCAGCCCTTGCCATGGTTGGCCTGATTTTGGTACAACATGGCAAGGGGGCTGACATGGGTGCCGCTTTTGGCAGTGGTGGTTCAGGCAGCTTGTTCGGAGCCAGTGGCAGCGCCAATTTCTTGTCGCGTACAACCGCCGTACTGGCGACCCTGTTTTTTGCCAGTACCTTGATGTTGGCCTATTTGGGATCGGCGCGTCCTGCCGCGAGCTCAGGCAGTGTGCTGGAAAATGCAGCACTGACAACCCCTGCGCCGGCGGCCATTCCGGCGCTTCAGACCGCATCAGGAGCAGCGCAAATTCCGGCCAAATAATTGCGCATGAAAATGCCTTCTCCTCAAGGAATGTGAGGAGATTTCAGGGTAAACTTAAGGTTTTCCGGTTAGGCCAGCAAGTGTGAAAACACCAGTGCGATGGCCGGTTTGAATGAACAGCCGTCGTGGTGAAATTGGTAGACACGCTATCTTGAGGTGGTAGTGGCGAAAGCTGTGCGAGTTCGAGTCTCGCCGACGGCACCAAGTTAATTTGTTTGATGTATGTCAACGGATCAAACAGTCAATTGAATCATACTTAGCATATGAACCTAGAACAATATTTGCCAGTCATCCTTTTCATTCTGGTTGGCATTTCGGTAGGTGTCATGCCGCAGGTCATTGGTTATATTCTTGGACCCAATCGACCTGATCCGGCAAAAAATTCCCCTTATGAATGTGGTTTTGAAGCATTCGGCGATGCCCGGATGAAGTTTGACGTCCGCTATTACCTGATCGCCATTCTTTTCATTCTGTTCGATCTGGAAACCGCTCTCCTGTTTCCCTGGGCTGTGACGCTCAAGGAGTTGGGTCTTTTTGGCTTTTTGGTCGGTCTGGAAATTGTGACCATTCTGACCATTGGCTTCGTTTACATGTGGATCAAAGGCGCCCTGGACTGGGAGTAACACAATGATTGAAGGTATTCTCAAAGAGGGTTTCGTCACCACGAGTTATGACTCCGTGGTGAACTGGGCCAAGACAGGTTCAGTTTGGCCCATGACATTTGGCTTGGCTTGTTGCGCTGTTGAGATGATGCACGCCGCAGCCGCCCGGTACGACATCAGCCGCTTCGGCGCAGAGGTGTTTCGGCCCAGCCCGCGTCAATCAGATCTGATTATTGTGGCTGGCACATTGACCAACAAAATGGCCCCCGCATTCCGCAAGGTGTATGACCAGATGGCGGAGCCGCGATGGGTGATCAGCATGGGTTCATGTGCCAATGGCGGTGGCTATTACCACTACAGTTATTCGGTGGTGCGGGGCTGTGACCGCATCGTGCCGGTCGATGTGTATGTGCCGGGCTGTCCGCCCACCGCAGAAGCGCTGATCTATGGAATTATCCAATTGCAGCGAAAAATCCGTCGTACGCAAACGATTGCACGCACGTAAAGGGTTGACGATGACTGTGTATGCTGTAAATCCACACACGCTCAAAACGCAGGTTGATGCGGCTTTGGGCAATCTGATCAAGAGCAGCGTGGTGGCGCTGGACGAACTGACGGTGGTGGTGGATGCTGCCAATT
>PHCO01000036.1 GCA_002842265.1 Betaproteobacteria bacterium HGW-Betaproteobacteria-18
GGGGTCGACTTCAGTCGACCATGGCGGACTGAAGTCCGCCCCACAGGGTTCAAGGTCCGTGTGCGGTATCGGACCCGATTCGGGCGGCTCGCAATGACGGGGCTGTTCATGGCATTGAGTTTTCTCAAACTTCTGCCCGCCGCACCGCCCAAGGTCGGCAGCGACGTCACAGCAAGCCGACCCTACCCACCACCTCGCGCCAGGCGGCCAGTTTGCGCTCGCAGAACACATAAACGTCCCACAAGCCCAGACCCTTGTCCTGCATCCGGGTATGGGCCGACACCAGCGCTGGCAAACCGTGCAGGCATGTGGCCTCAAACGTGGTTTTCATGCAATGAATTCTACGCAGACATGAGAATTCTCAATTCCATTTTTCACCATCGACAAAAAATGACCCTGCGAGTTCGAACAAAGTGCAGCTCCTGATGAAGAAGATTTTCAACAAGGATGCAGCGGACTCTCAAGGAAATTGGTCGCTCATGGTGAGTGGTCAACATTCAACTTAACAGGAGTGTCATCATGGAAAAATTTGTTTTAGCCACCCGCCGCTTCATGCGTGACGAAGAGGGTGTAACGGCGATTGAGTATGGGCTGCTTGCGTCGCTGATTGCGCTGGCGATTATTGTTGGAGCTACCGCGTTGGGTACGCATTTGAACTCTCTGTTTAATGATATCGCTGGCAAACTTTGGAGTGCTTGAAACCAGTGATCCGACGCGCTGTTCTTGATGCTGGTGCGGCAAAGCTCGCGCACCAGACGTCGAGAGGCGACGGATAAAGGCTTCATTCTTCATAACAGCCCTGGAAGTAACAGCATTACCGCTCAGCGGACAAGTCGGCCATGAAATACCAGCGCGGCGTCACTGCCATTGAATACGCCCTGATGGCCTCCCTGATCGCCATCGCCATCATTGTGGGGGTTGGCGCATTGGGGAAAGCAAATGCATCGAGCTGGGCCGATTGGACGGGCAAGTTCATTGCTGTGGTGAAGGGGGCGCTGGGTCCTTGAGTTGTTTTTTTAATGCCGGCACAACCGGTGGCAATCCAACATAAGAAAGTAGAAGGGAATCAAATGCAGTTCAATATCGTTCCAGAAGCATGGCGGGCCATGGGTCTTACCACTCTGGCACTGCTGGTGCTCACCGCGCTGGTATTTGACCTGCGGCAGCGGCGCATTCCCAACACGCTTGTTTTGCTGGCGCTGGGCGCTGGCCTTTTCATCAACCTCATCGGCCCGCAGACTTGGCAAAGTGGTGCCAGCCTACTCACCCTTTACCCAAGTGCGCTTGGCATCAAGGGCGCGCTATTGGGGGCGCTCACCGGGCTGGCCTTCTTTCTACCGTTTTACCTGCTGCGTGCCATGGGCGCGGGCGATGTCAAGCTGATGGCCGGCATCGGCAGCTTTGTCGGCCCGGCCACGGCCATCGATGTGGCACTGTTCATTCTGGTCACGGGCGGCGTGCTGGCCGTGGTGCGCATGGTCTGGGTACGCAAAACGCAGCTGGTCCTGTTTAACGTCGCGACCGCGCTGGGCCAATGGGTGCCCGGCTCGGTGGCCCGCTTTGACCCGGCCACCCAGTCCGCTGACCGCATGCCCTACGGTGTGGCCATGGCCTCTGGCCTGCTGGCCTACGGCGCGTGGATTTTCAGCGGCCATGCCCCGCTGGTCAATTTCTGAAAGCAAGCATCATGGAATATCTGTCACACCCCCCGTCGTCGTCGCCACAAGCTGCGCCACCCGATCCGGCCATGGTTCAGGTGGCCGAGGCGGCCAGCCTGCCGGCTGCCTTCCTGACCGACCTGGCGCTACGCCACTTTTCGCGCCTGGGCGAGCTCAAGCTGGTCCAGATCGCGCAACACTTGGGGCTCCCCGTGTCGGCAGTGGATGGCTTGCTGTCGAACATGCGCAAACTGGGGCTGCTGGAGGTGCCGCGCCGTGGCGATCTGGAGGGCGATGTCAGTTATGCCCTGACCGATGCCGGCCAGCGGCTGGCGCGGCTGGCGTATGAAAAATGCAATTATGTCGGCCCGGCGCCAGTCACCTTGCCCGAGTATGTGGCGCGGGTGGGCGAACAAAGCCAGCATCTGGTGCCCGTGCGCGCCGCGCGCCTGCAGCAGGCCATGGGTGATCTGGTGATCAACCCGGCCATGCTGCCCACGCTGGGCAGCGCGCTCAACTCCGGCAAGACCATCTACCTTTACGGTGCCAGTGGCAGCGGCAAGACCTATCTGGCCGAGCACCTGGTCAAGACACTTGAGGGCCACGTCCAGGTGCCGCATGCCGTGTATGTCGATGGCGAGGTGATTCAGGTCTATGACCCCGTGGTGCATCGCCCGGCGCCTGTGGCCGCAGCGCCAGCGCAGGGCCTGGCGCGCGAGGTACCGCTTGATGGCCGCTGGGTGCTGATTGAGCGGCCCGTGGTGATTGCCGGTGGCGAGCTCACGCTGGAAATGCTCGACCTGACCTACGACCCGCACACCCGCCTGCATATCGCGCCGCCGCAAATGAAGGCCAACAACGGCATCTTCGTGGTGGACGATTTTGGCCGCCAGCGGGTCAGCCCGCACGAACTGATGAACCGCTGGATCGTGCCGCTGGACCGCCGCGTCGATTACCTGGCGCTCAACACCGGCACCAAGTTCACCGTGCCCTTTGACGTGCGGGTGGTGTTTTCGTCCAACCTGGCACCCGAAGAACTGGTGGACCCGGCCTTTGCCCGGCGCCTGGGCTACAAGATTCATCTGGTACCGATGAACGCGGCAAGTTACCGCGCCGTGGTGGCGCAGGCTTGCACGCGCAGCGGCGTGCCGCCCGATCCGGCCGGCATCGACTACCTTGTCAACACGCTGCACATGCGCAACCTCATGCCCTACTTGCCGAGCCTGCCGTTCGATGTGATCAGCAAGATTGCCGACCGCGCCCAATACCTGGCAGAACCCCCACGCATGACGCCCGAACTACTGGACTGGGCGTGGGCCAATTATTTTGGTGGCAATGACCTGCTGGCGCAGGCCCAAACCAGCCCGACCTTCAAACTAGGAGAGTGAAATGAAGAGCAAACGTGCAATCATCATGCTGACCCTGTCGGTGCTGCTGGGCATCGCGGCTGTTCTGTTGGCCGCGCGCTGGATGGGCCAGCAGGCCGCCAGCGACAAAACCACGGTGCTGGTCGCCTCGCGCGACATGGATCTGGGCCAGGCCATTACCCCCACCATGCTGCAGTCCGTGCCGTGGCCCAAGGGCGCGGTGCCAGCGGGGGCCTTTGACGACCCCAAGAAGCTGGAGGGCCGCGTGGTGCGTATCAGCATCTTCAAGGGCGAGCCGGTGCTGGCACCCAAGCTGGCCCCCGAAGGCACCAAGGCTGGGCTCGATTCGGTCATCAAGGCGGGGCACCGCGCCATCACCGTCAAGGTCAACGAGGTGGTGGGCGTGGCCGGTTTCCTGGCGCCTGGCAGCTTTGTCGATCTGCTGGTCAACTTCAGGGATGAGCGCGACAAACCGATGTCGCGCGTGGTGCTGGAGCGCATCATGGTGCTGGCCATAGCGCAAGAAGCCCAGCGGCCCGACGAAAGCAAACCCAGGGTGGTCAACGCCGTGACGCTGGAGGTCACCCCCGAGCAGGCCGAAAAGATCGACCTGGCACGCAACATTGGCACGCTGTCGCTGATTCTGCGCAACCAGATTGATACCGTGGATGCCGCCACCGATGGCGTACGTCAGCAAGACCTGTTTGCAGCGGCAGTGCCGGCTCCGGTGGCTGCCTCCGCACCGGCCCCGGTCAAGAAGGTGGTGCGGCGGGCCAAACCCAAGCCCGTGGCAACCAAACCGGCCGAAGAACCCAAAGACCGCGTGGAAGTGATCCGTGGCCTGCAAAAAGCTACCGCTGAATTTTAAGGAAAGACCATGAAAAACCCTTTACGCAACTCCTTGTCGGCTCCCCTCTGGGTGGCCATGGCTGCCACGCTGGTCGCAACCACGGCGCTGGCGCAAGCCCCCGCCGTGATCAAGGGCACCACAGCGACCAAAACCCCCACCGTGGCCGCTGCGCCCATGGCTGGCAACGTCGGCACCGACCTGTCCACGGTCGGGCCGTCGCTGAACCTGACCATTGGCAAGTCCACCATGATGCGCGTGCCCTCGGCCATCACGCGGATTTCGGTCGGTAACCCGACCGTGGCCGACGTCACCCTGATCAGTACGACCGAGCTCTACCTGCTGGGCAAGACCTATGGCTCGACCAACCTGATCATCTGGCGCAAGGGCGCAGGCCCCACGGCTGTTGATGTGAACGTGAACATCGACGTGGCCCGCATGGAAGCCAAGATTCATGAACTGCTGCCTGGCGAAAAGGGCATCACGGTGCGCCCGGCGGCCGATTCGGTCATCCTGACCGGCATGGTCTCCAGCGCCGTCAAGGCCAAGGCAGCCGAAGACATTGCCAATGCCTTTGTGCGCGACGTGAACAAAAGCCTGGTGCTGCCCATCGTCGCTGGCGAAGACAAGGTGGCGTCTGGCACCAAGCTGCAGATGAGCAGCTCAGGCGCCGCCAGTGCCAAGGTGGTGAACCTGCTGCAGATTGCCGAGGCCCAGCAGGTCATGCTGGAGGTGACGGTGGCCGAGGTCTCCAAGACGCTGATGGACAAGATGGGCGCCAAATTCAGCGCCAAACAAACCAACGGCAGTTGGGTATTTGGCATCGGCTCCGATCTGTTGAGCGGCGGCGCCGGCCTGCTCAGTGCCCTCAAGAACGGCACGAACGGCATCTCCATCGATCTTGAGAAGAACGATGGCCTGATCAAAATCCTGGCCGAACCCAACTTGGTCGCCATCAGTGGCCAGGAGGCCAGCTTCCTGGCGGGCGGCAAGATTTTCATTCCCGTCTCCGGCGAGAATGGCAAGGTCACTCTGGAAGAAAGAGAATACGGTGTGGGTGTCAAGTTCACACCCACGGTGCTGGAGGGCGGGCGCATTCACCTGAAGGTGGCGCCCGAGGTGTCAGAGCTGTCGCAGACCGGTTCAGCCTTCACCACGGTGAACGATCAAACGGCCATTTTGCCGAGCTTCACCACCCGGCGCGCGCAAACCTCGGTGCAGTTGATGGACGGGCAAAGCCTGGCCATTGCCGGCCTGATCAAAAACAACGTCAAGCAGGCGGTGGACCGGGTGCCAGGCCTGGGTGAAGTGCCGGTGCTGGGTGCGCTGTTTCGCAGCAACGAATTCCAGGGCGACCGCACCGAGCTGATGTTCGTCATCACGCCGCGCCTGATCAAGCCGCTGGACCCGAACTACATCCTGCCGACCGACAGCTTCACGCCGCCCAACCGCAGCGAGTTCTATTTCGGCAACAAGCTCGAAGGCTCGGGCCATGAAGACATTCCGGCCGACCCGCGCACCGCCCCGGCCAATGTGGCCCCGATCAACGCCACCGGTGGCATGGAAGTCAAGTAAGGAGTTTCATCATGAAAAACGCACTTTTTTCCACCCGCTTTGGCGGCGCACTGACAGCCGCCTCTTGCGCCCTGCTGACGGCCTGCGCCAGCACCACCCCGGTGCTTGACGCCAATTTTGGCAACGCAGTGCGCCAGGCGCGCAGCGCCCAGACGCTCAACCCCAATGCCTCGGCCAACCGCGACCCGGTGCTCGGCATCGACGGCCAGGCCGGCGCCGCCGCGCAGGAGCGCTACCAGGAGTCCTTCAAGTCGCCGCCCAAGACGTTTGAAATCGTCAACATTGGCGGCGGTTTGTCGGGCAATTGAGCACCAGGCACAACAGCAGGAGCAAAACCATGAACACCGTCACACGCTTGAAAGGGGCACACGCCCAGCGCCAGCGCGGCGCGGTGGCCATCACGTTTGCGCTGTCCCTGCTGGTGCTCTTTGGCTTCATGGCCCTGGTGTTCGACCTGGGACGCACCTACGTGGTGCGCACCGAGTTGCAAAACGCGGCAGATGCAGCAGCGTTGGCGGGCGCCAAGGATCTGAACCAAAAGTTGACTGGCATCACAACAGCAATAGCTACGGTGATAGCGATCGGTCCGAAAAATGAAACAAAGTTCTCGTTCAAGGGCAATGCCGCCATCGACATTACAGTTGACATGATCAGCGTGGGAAGTTGTCCAGATGATGTATGTATGGTGCCCGTCAGCAGCATTACGACTGATGGGCAGGCTGCTGACAAGACTTTTCTCAAGGTCTATATCCCATCAGGCGGGCTTGCTACGTTTTTTGCAGGCATAGCTGGGAACGCTACTACCCGTACCTATGGGCGTGCAGTGGCGGGGTATTATTTGAAAGAGATCACGCCCATTGGCATTTGTGCGATCGACCCTGCAACAGCAGGGGGTCGCCGTCCGGTTGCAGGCGGTTTGCCGGATGAGCTGACTGAGTTCGGATTCAGGCGTGGCATAGCGTATGACCTCATGGAACTGGGGCCATTGGTAGCAAACAGTACGCCCTTTCTGCTCAATCCTATTGATGTGTATCCGGGGCCGCCCTGCGACAACAACCACTCAAGTGCAAGCTACGCCAGGAATTTCATTTGCGCCGGCACCTCAGCTTCCATCGTATCAGCGCCAAGCTGGGCCTTCGGCAGTACCGGGATGTCATGGGGGCCTGTGCGGGACGCGCTCAATTCGCGATTCGATGACTTTGGGGGAGGGGCGAACGCTTGTGACCCCACGAGCGCGCCACCGGATGTCAATGTCAAGCAATATACGGTTCCTGGCGGTACAGGTGCCGGTCCGGCAGGAAATCCCCGCGATTGGACGCAAGAAGGCGCTAACGACTACCCCACGCAGCAATCAATCACTATTGATTCAGCAACACACAAACCCGTTCCCGCTCCAACGATCGGGCAATATGGCGCGCTCTGGTCCTACAGCCGGGCTGTACAGGCCGTTGGAACAGTGCCCAACGCCACCGCAGGTGCGGCATTCGCATTAAGCGACTGGGAGAATTTATACGGTACAGGCTTGGCTGCGGATACATCAGCAACCGGTTATCCCGCGAGCCCACCGATTCCGCCTTTCCCAGTCGGTACGCTGGCTGCTCCCTACAACACATTGAGCGGAAACAAATATTTCACCGCGCCAAATCCTTCCCATCCGGGTAAGAGAGACCGTAGGGTCTTGAATGTTGCCATCGTGGATTGCGCGGCTTCGAGCGGCAATAACTGCAACGCAAAAATACGGATCATTGGTGTGGGAAGATTTTTTATGCAGACAAAAGCCGTTAATCCAAGTTCAATTTATGCGGAATTTGATGGGTTGGTAAACCCAATCCCATCTTTCGAAATCAGGCTTTATAGGTAATTGCCATGCAGCTCAAAATTACCCAATCAAGACCTGGCAGTCACTATCACCGTGGCGTTGCCGCGGTTGAATTCGCGTTCGTGCTCGTGATCATGCTGCTCATCATGGCCGGCATGGTCGAATTTGGCCGCACCTTCTGGTATGCCGATGCGCTGACCAAGGCCACGCGGGATGGTGCGCGTGTGATGTCCTCATGGCCCATTGGCACCATCAGCAGCGATGGACTTGTTGCGGCACGCACTATCACCAAAGACAGCGCCAACGCTGCCAACGTCAGCCCGCCGCTGTTACCAGGGAATGTGCAGGTGCAGTGCTTGAATGCTGCGTTTACGCCCGTCGCTTGCACTGATGTCACCGCACTGGCCAACGTCAGGGTCAGCATTACCGGCTTTACCGTAAACCTGGGCGAATGGTTCCCGTTTATCGGTACGGACGGTTTGATCCCTTTCAGCAGCATTACGCTGGCGCCGCATACCACCATGCGCTACATGAAATGAGGCGTGGAATGAGAAACTCAACGCTTGCCAACAAATCAAAAGTGCTGCAGCGCGGCGTCGCTGCGGTTGAATTTGCCCTGATCGCCATTCCGTTTCTCTTGTTGATGTTGGGTGCGATGGAGTTCGGCCGCCTGCTGTACCTCTGGAACACCGCGCAGGAAGTCACCCGCAATGCCGCGCGGCAGGCGGTGGTGACAGATTTCAACGACAGCGCTGCCATTGTGGCCATCAAGCGTTCTGCGGTGTTTCGCGCCACAGATGGCACTCTGCCTGCCTCGTCTGAAATCTCCAACGCGAATGTCGTCATCCGGTACCTGTACGTAAAAGCCAATGGCGATGTGGCACTTGTAACCAAAATGCCGAGCAGCCCCGGCGACAACATTGCTGCCTGCCTGGATGCCAATCGTCTAGACGAGTGCATCCGCTACGTCGAAGTCTGTTTGAGCACGGGAACGACTTGCAGCCCCGATCAATCCATAGCGTTCAAACCCATGATCGGCCTGTTTTCAGGTAGCGATCCAGATTCAACTGATTTACGCGGAATACGTATTCCTTTATCCACCGTCCGAATGCCAGCCGAAAGCCTCGGCTTCAGGCCGACCTCCTGAATGTAGAAATTCTTATGAACCTCAAAGCCTCCCTGATCTGCTCCAGCGCCCAAGAACGCGAGGCGCTGCTCGCCACGCTGGTCACGCCAGCGGGTGTGGAGATCAATGTGCATGTGGGTGACGCCAGGCGGTTGTTGTCGGTGATGCAAAAGGACCAGCCCAATGTGGTGTTGCTGGATTTTCCGGCTGCTGACAATGGGGCCTTTGAGCAGATCGAGGCGGCCACGCTGCGGGTGCCCGGCGTGATGGTGCTGCTGGTCAGCCCCGACCCGTCCATCGACCTGCTCAAGCGCGCCATGAAAGCCGGTGTGCGTCATGTTCTTCCGGCCCCCTTGAACAAGGCCAGCGTGCTGAGCGCCGTGGACTACCTGCGCGAATCGGAGTCGCTGAGTTCGCGCCTGGTGGCCAACGAGGGCGAGTTGCTGGCTTTCCTGAACGCCAAGGGCGGCTCGGGCAGCACGTTTTTGGCCAGCAACCTGGGCTATGCGCTGGCTGCAACCGGCAAAAAGGTGCTGCTGGTGGACTTGAACCTGTTTTTTGGCGACCTGGTGGCCAACGTGACCGACCAAAAGCCGGGCTCCAGCGTGCTGGACCTGGCCCGCCAAAGCGAACTGCTGGATGCGGCCTTGCTGGCGTCCAGCGTGCTGGCCGCGCGTGACAACCTGTATGTGCTGGCCGCGCCGCTGCTGCCCTACCGCACTGACGTCCTCACGCCGGTAATATTGCAAAAAATTATTGAACTGGCGCTCAGTCAGTATGACTTTGTGATCATGGATGTGGGCCGCACGCTGGACCCGACCAGCATCAAGGCGCTGGACCTGTCTGCCCGCATTTACCTGGTCCTGCAACTGGCCTTGCCGGCGATTCAGAACGTCAAGCGCATCGAGACCGTGTTCGAGGGTTTGGGCTACGCACAGGGCAAATTGAACGTGGTGGTGAACCGTTATGAAAAAAACGGTGGCATCGGGCTCGATGAGCTGGAGCGTGCCACACAAACCAAGGTGGCGCGCACGGTGCCAGCCAGTTATGAAGCGGTCATGGCGTCGATCAACGAGGGGGTCCCCCTGCCGATGCTGTCCCCACACGATGCGGTGACGCATGTTTTGCAGGCGTGGGCCAATGATTTGTCGCCGGTGACGCTGAAGCCGAAAAAAAGCTGGTTCGCGGCGCTGACGGGTGGCCTTTGAACCAGAGATGACCGCCAGCACCTCAACAATTACCAAGAGAGAACCATCATGGACCTTAAATCACAAGCACAGGAGCTCCGGCAACAGTCACCCGTGACCGAGCCGGGCGAGGGGCGCACTGCCACCCACACACATTCGGAATACCACGCCCTCAAGGACAGTTTGCACAGCCAGTTGCTAAGCCGGATCGATCTGAATGTGATGGGCTCGATGAAGCCCGAGCGGCTGCGCGAAGAACTCGGCCTGCTGGTGGAGCGGCTGCTGCAGGAGACCGGGGTGGCGCTGAATGCGCCGGGGCGCAAGCTGCTGGTACAGGATATTCTGGACGAAATCATGGGCCTGGGGCCGCTGGAGCCGCTGCTGGCCGACCCTTCGATTTCCGACATTCTGGTCAATGGTGCGCATCAGGTGTACGTGGAGCGCAGCGGCAAGCTGGAAAAGACCGATGTTTCCTTCTCGGATGATGATCACCTGATGAAGATCATCGACAAGATCGTGTCGCGCGTGGGCCGGCGCATTGATGAATCGAGCCCGATGGTGGACGCACGCCTGCCCGATGGCTCGCGGGTCAACGCGATCATTGCGCCGCTGGCGCTGGACGGCCCGCTGCTCTCCATCCGCCGCTTTGCCGTGGTGCCGCTGACCATGAACGACCTGCTCGACAAGCGCACGCTGACGCCGGTACTGGGGCAATTGCTTTCGGCCATGGTCCGCGCCAAGATGAACATCCTGATTTCGGGTGGTACGGGCACCGGCAAGACCACGTTGCTGAACGTGCTGTCGGCCTCGATACCGCACAGCGAGCGCATCGTGACGATTGAAGATGCCGCCGAGTTGCAGCTTCAGCAGCCGCATGTGGTGCGACTGGAAACCCGCCCGCCCAACATCGAGGGCAAGGGCGAAGTGAGCCAGCGGGCGCTGGTGCGCAACAGTCTGCGCATGCGCCCGGACCGCATCATCGTGGGCGAGGTGCGTGGCGCCGAAGTGCTGGACATGATGCAGGCCATGAACACCGGCCACGAAGGTTCCATGGCCACGGTGCACGCCAATTCGCCGCGCGACGCACTCACACGGCTGGAGAACATGGCCGGTTATGGCGGTGTTGCCATGCCGCAGGACGCGATGCGCCAGCAGATCAGCTCGGCCATCATGGCGGTGATCCAGATTGCCCGCCTGAACGACGGGCGCCGCAAGATCATCAGCCTGCAGGAAATCAACGGCATGGAAGGCGACATCATCACCATGCAGGAGATCTACCACTTCAGGCAAACGGGCATTGCGCCCGACGGTTCGGTGAAGGGGCACTTCAAGGCCACCGGGGTACGGCCGAAGTTCATGGACCGGCTGAAATCCTACGGCCTTGAGGTGCCTGAAGAGACCTTTGATCCAACCTATATTTACGAGTGACATCATGGACTACAGTTTTTCACTGTTATTGATCCTCGGCTTTGTGGCGGTGGTGCTGCTGTTCGAGGGGATCTACGCTTACTGGAACGACACCCGAAGCCCGGAGGTGCGCAGGGTGGCGCAACGGCTGCGCGCCATTTCTGCCGGCGGCCACGCCGAGGGCGAGGCTACCTTGTTCAAGGAAAGGGTATTGAGCCACACCCCGTCTGTACAGCGCCTGCTGCTGTTGCTGCCGCGGGTGCACCATTTGGATCGTCTGTTGCTGCAGGCAGGCAGTAGCGGCACGGTGTCGCACCTGCTGGCGGCGTCTGCCTTTTTGGCACTGTGCGGCTTGGTGGTTGGCTTGGTGTTGCGCTGGCCCGGGCCCGTGATTTTGCTGGTGGTAGTGGGTCTGACGGTGCTGCCGTTGTTGCGGCTGGTGTGGCGGCGCAACAAGCGGCTGCACCAGATCGAAGCACAGTTGCCTGACGCCATGGACCTGATCGCCCGGGCGCTGCGCGCCGGCCATGCGTTTCCGTCGGCACTGGCCATGGTGGGCGATGAGGCGCAGGACCCTATTGCCGGCGAGTTCAAGATCACCTCCGACGAAATCGGCTTTGGCATCTCGGTTGACAACGCGCTCAACAACCTGGCCAGCCGCGTTCCGAGCCCGGATGTGCGCTACTTTGTGATGGCGGTGATTATTCAGCGCGAGACGGGTGGCAATCTGGCCGAGTTGCTGGGCAAACTGGCCGAGCTGGTGCGCGAGCGCTTCAAGCTGTTTGCCAAGGTGCGGGTGCTGGCTGCAGAAGGCAAGCTGTCGGCCTGGATTCTTGCGGGACTGCCGTTTTGCGTGGCTGGCGCGGTCCAACTATTGAACCCGAAATACCTGTCGGTGCTGTTCACCGATGCGGTGGGCACCAAGCTGGTGATCGGTGCGCTGGTGCTGATGGTCATCGGCATTTTTGCCATGTGGCGGATTATCAACATCCGGGTCTGAGGAGCCATCATGAACATGCAAATCTGGATTCTGGTCCTGGTCTTTTTGGCAGTCACGGGACTGGTTTGGGGGGCGACGCTTTGGTTCGACCGCGATTCGGCCCTGCGGCAGCGACTCAACCAGTTGATCAGTCCAGCGGGTAGTGGCGAAAAAAGTCTGATTGCGGGCAGCGAGTGGCAAGCCAAGGTGATCAAGGCGGTCGGCCCCATGGCCAAGCTTTCGACGCCCAAGGCGGGGTGGGACGAATCCAGCCTGCGCGTGCGTTTCATGCAGGCCGGGCTGCGCGAGGCGTCCTGGCCAGCCATTTACTTTGCCACCAAGACCGTGCTGGCGCTGTTGTTGCCAGGCCTCTTTGTGCTGTACCAGGGTGTGAGCGCGATGCAAATGACGATCAACACCGCGGTGCTGCTGCTGCTGCTGTTGGCTGCGATCGGCTACTACCTGCCCAATGTGCTGCTTGCCAACATGATCCAGCACCGCAAGCACGAGCTGGAGGACGCCCTGCCCGATGCGCTGGACATGATGCTGGTCTGCGTCGAGGCCGGCCTGGGGCTGGACGCTGCCATGAACCGCGCCGCCAGCGAGATCGGGTTGCGCAGCGAGGCGTTGTCGGACGAGCTGAACCTGGTGTCGCTGGAACTGCGCATGGGCATCAACCGCGAGCAGGCTTTGCGCAACCTGGCCTTGCGCACCGGGGTGGACGACATTGCGTCTTTCGTGGCCATGCTGGTGCAGTCGGACCGCTTTGGCACCAACGTGGCCGACGCGCTGCGCATTGAGGCTGAAACCATGCGCACGCACCGCCGCTTGCGGGCCGAGGAGCGGGCGGCCAAGATTCCGCTGAAGCTGCTGTTTCCGCTGATTTTCTTTATTTTCCCGTCGTTGATGCTGGTGCTCATGGGGCCGGCCATCATCAGCATTTACCGCGTCCTGTTGCCCACCATGGCGGGGAATGGCTGATCACTGTCAATTTGTCAATTTGTCAATTTGTCAAGGAGACTGTCATGAAATTCAAACTCAACGCTGTTGCCTCTGTCTGCCTGCTGGGCACGCTGCTCGGTTGTGCCCCGCTCATGCCGGGTGCCCCGCTGGCAGGCTCCGCTGCGGCGCCGTCGCGCGGCCAAGCGAGCACGGGGCCGGTCAAGGTGGCGCAAGCGGGCGCCGTCAGCGCGGCGATGACCTCAAGCGCAGCCCAATTCACCATGGGCCTCGCAGCGCATGGCGCAGGCCAGCTTGCGTTAGCCAGCCAGCGTTATGGGCAGGTTCTGAAGTTGGCGCCGGAGCATGTGGGTGCGCTCAATGGGCTGGCGGTCATTTACGCCCAGTCAGACCGCACCGACGAAGCGCTCAAGCTCTTTTCCCGCGCCAGTGAGCTGGCACCCGCCAGCGCGCATGTGCGCAACAACGCCGGCTACGCCCTGTTGCGCGCCGGTCGGCTTGACGAGGCTGAACTCGCCCTGAACAAGGCGCGCGAACTGGACCCGTCCAATGCGCAGACGCAGCAGAACCTGGCGTTGCTGGCCAGTGCCAAGGCAGCGCGTGGGTCTGCTGATCAAGCGGTTCAGGCAGTCGCTGGCGACGCGGCCGGGCCGCGCCTGGTGGTGGTGGCGCCCAATGTGTTTGAGCTGCAGGCACCCACCAGCGCTACTGCTGAAGCGGCGGCGCCAGTTCAAGAGGAAGCCGCTGGAACTTCCGGCAAGGGTTTGTCTCCGGGGTCAGCCATCAGCCAGGAATTCATGCCCCACCTGGCGGCCATGTCCGCCAGTGTCGAACTGCGCGGTGTCCGTCTGGAAGTGTCCAACGGCGTGGGCATCACCAGACTGGCGCGCCGCACGGCAGACCGCCTGGCGACCGAGGGCGTCAAGACCGCCCGGCTGACCAATGCCAAGCCCTATCGGCAGGCAAAAACAGAGATTCAGTACGTCGCGGGCCAGGCGCAGGCGGCGCAAGCGCTGCAGTCGCGCTTGCCGGTGGCCACACTCGCCGTGCCAGCGAGCCGCTTGAACGCGGGCGTTCAGGTGCGCCTGGTGCTCGGCCGTGACATTGCTGGCAAGGCCATCACCGCATGGTTCGAATCACAAGAACAACCACAGGTGGCCACCAGCCTGCAGGGTGGTGGCTGGCGCTGGAGTTGACGCTGCGTCAGGGCTCCTCAGCCTTGGCTTCTTCCAGCAACCACTTGCGAAAGGCCTGCACCGCCGACCGGGCGGCAATGGCCTCCGGAATCACCAGGTAATAGGCATATTTTTGCCCGACGGCAATGTCGAACGGAACCACCAATCGTCCTTGGGCAATGGCCGTGGCCACCAGCGGTTTGGAGGCCAGGGCAACACCCAAACCGTCGAGCGCAGCCACATAGGCCAGTCCGGAGTCGCTGAAGTGGGGGCCGGCGTTGCTGTCCACACCGCTCACCCCGGCCAGCCGGAACCATTCTTCCCAACCCGGACCAGAGCGCTCGCTGGCGCTGACCTGGTCGTGCAGCAGCACCTGATGGCGCATGTCGTCGGGCACCCGCAGCGGTGGATCGGCCTCGAGCAACTTGGGGCTGCAAACGGCAATGTAGTCGGAGCCAAACATGCGGTCCACCTGAAACCCAGGATAGACGCCGGCACCAAAGCGGATCACCACCATGGCATCTTCCTGGCGCAGGTCCTCAGGTTCAAACGAGTCGGCTCCCACTGCCTGATCACCGTCAATGGTCTTGATCGACCGGATCACATGCAGACTCAGTGACGGCTCGGACAGGGCAAAGCGCCTTAGCCGGGGCACCAGCCAGCGGGTGGCAAAAGAGGGCGGCACTACCACGATCAGGCGGCCGCTTGATACACGCTCGTGGGCACTGACCACCGCAGCAACAAAACACTCCAAGCCCTCGCGCACCTTGGGCAACATGGCCTCGCCCTGCGGCGTGAGCTCCAGCGCACGCGTCAACCGGTGGAACAACTGCAGGCCAAGAAAATCTTCAAGCAACTTGATCTGGTGGCTGATGGCGGTCGGCGTCACCGACAACTCATGGGCCGCGTTCTTGAAGCTCAGGTGGCGTGCCGCTGCCTCAAAGGCACGCAAGGCATTCAAGGGAGGCAAGCGATAGGACATGGATGAATTTTTTTGATCTGTCGGCTGAGAATTGATCGTTTGTTGCGTCGCAACATTGGCGATATCGTAGCACCGTGTCCTCAAGAGGGGCATTTAACCAGCAAAGGATCCAACATCATGGAATATCAATATTCAGACATCGAAGCCCACATTCGCCAGGCTCAAAAACTGCGTTCTGAGGCACTGGGTGAAATTCTTACGGCAGGCTGGAACACGTGCGTGGCCCTCTTCAAGGGTTTTGCCCAGCGCCGGCTGCACAAAAATATTGTCGCCACCAAGGCTTCGGCCGCAGCCATCTATTGATTTCACGCTACTACTTTGGAGTCATCATGAAAACATTTTTTAGCCTGGTCAATTTTGTGGTCGGCATCCTGGCGCTGCTGATCGGGTTTGGCAACCTGTTGTTCCTGGCGCACAACCCGGCCAGCGCCACCGTAGGTTTGGTTGCCATGGTGGTGGGCGCCACCTGCCTTTGGCTGGCCAGCGAATCCATTTTTAGCAATCGACAACAGGGCTGACGGTAGCCCCGTTGCTTCAGTTCACGGTGCGCCAGCTGCCATCGGCCTGGCGGCAGGCTGTGCCCACCACCTTTTCAAGCCGACCACCAATCACGGCATCCACGGTGTACTCACGGCAGGGGGCACCGCTGGCGGTGTCGTAGGTGCGTGTTGGCACCACCGTGTACTGGTTGTGCGTGTCGGGGTTGACCCAGCGCGAGGGCACGCCGGTGCGCACGCTCTCCAGCGCATGGGACGTCTTGAGGCGGTCGCTGTCGTCCATGGATCGGCCAACGTTGCCGCCAATGTTGGAGCCGATGACCGTGCCCAGGATGATGGCGGCGGTGCGGCCATCCCCATGTCCAACCTGTGCGCCAAGCAGACCGCCCAAAAGGCCACCAACCACCATGCCGCTTTGTTCCTGCGTGGCAGGGGCGGTGCAACCTGCCAGGGCAATGGCCATGATTGAATTCAGGGTTAACCGGATTGGAAAATACATACTGATGCCTCCAGAATAATAGAAACCTCAGTCTATAAAGACGACATGCCGATGACTTGATATCTCTCAATCCCGAGGTTGGTTTTGGCCATGCTGTCAGCCCAAACCTGTAAGAAATGCGGGTGATGTACGACTATGCTTGACATCTGTGGCGCTGTTGTCACGGGTCTGCGAGTTGTCCCTTACGGTGTCGGCCCAGCCAGAAGGGTAGCAGCGGTCTGGCGCTGTGCATGACGCACGCTGCGCACGCAACAAAAAAGCGCCCATGCAGGCGCTTTTTTGGACGGGTGTGAGTGGCGCTTACTTGGCGACCACGCGCACCATTTCCAGACACTTGTTGGAGTAACCCCACTCGTTGTCGTACCAGCTCACCAGTTTGACGAAGGTGCCATCGAGCGCAATGCTGGCATCGGCATCAAAAATCGAGGTGCGGGTGTCGCCACGGAAGTCAGTGGCCACCACTTTGTCGGTGGTGTAACCCAGCACGCCCTTCAAGGCACCTTCAGACTGGGCCTTGATCTCGGCGCAGATTTCTGCCAGCGTGGCGCTGGTGTTGAGCTCGACGGTCAGGTCCACCACCGAGACATCGCTGGTCGGCACGCGGAACGACATGCCGGTGAGCTTTTTGTTGAGCTCGGGAATCACCACGCCCACGGCCTTGGCGGCACCGGTGCTGGAGGGGATGATGTTTTCCAGAATGCCGCGGCCACCGCGCCAGTCTTTGTTGGACGGGCCATCGACTGTTTTTTGCGTCGCAGTGGCGGCGTGCACCGTGGTCATCAGGCCACGTTTGATGCCAAATTTGTTGTTCACCACCATGGCCAGCGGGGCCAGGCAGTTGGTCGTGCAAGAGGCGTTGCTGATGATGGCCTGGCCAGCGTAGGTTTTGTCATTCACGCCAAACACGAACATCGGGGTGTCGTCTTTGGAAGGGGCTGACAAAATGACTTTCCTGGCGCCAGCGTCAAGGTGCTTTTGCGCCGTGACCTTGTCCAGGAACAGGCCGGTGGCTTCGATCACGATGTCGGCACCGACCTCGTTCCACTTCAGGTTGGCCGGGTCACGCTCTTGCGTCAGGCGGATTTTTTTGCCGTTCACGACCAGGGTGTTGCCATCGACCGAGACTTCGCCCTTGAAACGGCCATGCACCGAGTCGTATTGCAGCATGTAGGCCAGGTAGCTGGGCTCCAGCAGGTCGTTGATGCCCACCACTTCGATGTCGCTGAAATTTTGCAAAGCCGAGCGCAACACGTTGCGCCCAATACGGCCAAAGCCGTTGATACCAATCTTGATCGTCATATATTTCTCCAGAAGTTAATAAATGGATTACTAAAACGTTTATTTGCGCAGTACTTGTTCCACCGTGTCTGCCACATTCTCCGGCGTGAAGCCAAAGTGCTTGAACAGCACCGGCGCTGGCGCGGACTCACCAAACCTGTCGATGCCAACCACGGCGGCGCAGCCGTATTTCCACCAGCCGTCACTGACACCCATTTCCACCGCAATGCGCGGAACGCCTTTGGGCAGCACGACCGTCTTGTACGCCACATCCTGTTGGTCAAAGGTGGTGGTGCTGGGCATGGAAACGACGCGAACCGCTATTTTTCTGAGGGCCAGAAGCTCCTGCGCCTTGAGTGCCAGCGGCACTTCAGAGCCGGTGGCGATGATCACCGCCTGCACCTTTCTCTTCAGGCCCACTTCGCTCGGTTCGGCCAGCACGTAGGCGCCTTTGCTGATGTCACCCAGACTGGCCTTGG
>PHCO01000037.1:0-17824 GCA_002842265.1 Betaproteobacteria bacterium HGW-Betaproteobacteria-18
CGGCCCGATGAAGTATGAACCGTTCGCCCTGAGCGCGTCGAAGGGCTTCGACAGGCTCAGCCCGAACGGAACTTAAAACATCATCGGGCCGAATCTATAACTTGAGACTTTGCGGGTCAGACCACTCGCGCAGCGACGTGCTCTGACCCCAACTGATTAGATGCATGGTTTCACTTTGGACGCCGCCAGTTTGGCGTTGACCCGTGCCTGTTCCACGTCGGCATGCGCCGCCAATGCCACACCCATGCGGCGCTTGACGAAGCTCTCGGGCTTGCCAAACAAGCGAATGTCGGTGCCGGGCACGCGCAGGGCGTCATCGACACCGTCAAACACGATGCCCTTGGCATCGACGCCGCCGTAGATCACGGCACTGGCACCGGGGTTGCGCAGTGCGGTGTTGACAGGCAGGCCCAGGATGGCGCGGGCGTGCAGCTCAAATTCGCTTTGCCACTGGGTGGCAAGTGTCACCAGTCCGGTGTCGTGCGGGCGCGGGCTCACCTCGCTGAACCATACCTGGTCGCCTTTGACGAACAGCTCAACGCCAAAAATGCCCAGCCCCGAGGCTTGGCCGTCGAGCTCGATGCCGAGGTCGTCGGTGACGGTTTTGGCAATGGCGCGGGCGTTTTCCAGTGCCCCAGGGTTCATCGGGTGCGGTTGCCAGCTCTCCACATAGTCGCCGTTGACCTGCACATGGCCGACGGGCTCGCAAAAGTGGGTTTCGATCTGACCCTCAGCCCCCTTGGCGCGCACCGTCAGCAGCGTGATTTCGTAGTCAAAGTCAATAAAGCCTTCCACAATCACGCGGCCGTGGCTGACGCGGCCACCGGCCATGGCGTAGTCCCAGGCTTTTTGTACATCCGTCGGGCCGTTGATCTTGCTCTGGCCCTTGCCGCTGGAACTCATCACCGGTTTCACGATGCAGGGGTAGCCAATGCCCCCGTCGATGGCAGCCTGCAGCTCGGCCAGTGAGTCGCAAAACCGGTAGGGGCTGGTCGGCAGGCCCAGTGTTTCGGCGGCCAGGCGGCGGATGCCTTCGCGGTCCATGGTCAGACGCGCGGCGCGCGCGGTCGGTATCACGCGCACCACGCCGGTGGCCTCCAGCACTTCGAGCATGGGGGTGGCAATGGCTTCGATCTCGGGCACCACCAGGTCTGGCTTTTCTTCTTCGATCAGTTCCTTGAGCAGCGCCGGGTCGCTCATCACGATGGTGCGCGCGTGGTGCGCCACTTGCTGGCCGGGTGCGTTGTCATATCGGTCCACGGCAATCGTTTCCACACCCAGGCGTTGCAGTGCAATGATGACTTCCTTGCCGAGTTCGCCGCTGCCCAGCAGCATGACGCGGGTGGCGTTGGGGGACAGGGGGGTGCCGATGGTGGTCATGGGGTTTGCTCCTGGTAGCGTTCGTGGAGGTAAATCGGTTTGATTTTAATGAACCGTGGCCCACCGCCAGTACGGGTTGGGTCGCGAAAGCATTAAATCCGAGGCTGCCCCATTAAAGTCACGGCAATGCCGGGTGACCAGATAAAAAAACAAAACCCTGAACTTATTTGACCGAGGGCAATAGATCCATTGCCGACATTCGACATTCGACATTCGACATTCGGCGTTTGGCCACCCTCCGCGCTACAGTTACACGGCTGGGCGGCGGAGGGTTAGCAATGCGGCACCGAACGAAACGAATACTGCGCCGGCAACGCGGTTAATCCATTTTGAAAAACGCGGTTTGAGCAATAAAGTTCTAGCTCGCTCACCAATCGCGGCGTAGCCGATGAGGGTAATGAAAGACAGTGCCATGAAGATGCCGGTAAGAGCAAAGAACTGTGGCAACAGAGGTGCTTGCGCATGGATGAATTGTGGAAAGAGCGCAGTGAAGAAAAGAATGGGTTTCGGGTTCGTCGTGGCCAAAAGGAAAGCCTCTCGATACAGATTTAGTGGATTTGGCATCGTTTCGATTCCTGGCTTGGTGTCGTTCTGGTTCACCACAGATGCGCGGCCAAGAAAATGGCGAACACCTACGTAAAACAAATACAGAGCGCCAAGCAGTTTGACTGCACCAAACAAAAGTGCGGACGACAAAAAATGCAATTCAAAAAGAGACTGAAGTCCGATTGCTTGCGTTACATGAAACTCATGGTTAAGATGTTGCATGTAACAAATGGAGGTAGAGATGAGCACACCAACCACTCAGCGGGTTCAAAAGCACAGAGAGGGACTTCGTGCTGCTGGCATGCGGCCAGTGCAAATATGGGTTCCTGATACACGGCGCGAGAACTTTGCGCTGGAATGCAAGCGCCAATCGCTTTTGCTCAGAAACGATCCTCATGAAGTGGATGCCCAAAATTGGCTACAAACAGTCGCCGACACAGCAGGATGGCAATGAGACGCGGGGATCTGGTCACTATCGCGTTGCAAGGCGACTACGGCAAGCCAAGACCCGCTTTGATTGTTCAGTCTGACCTCTTTGATGAACACCCATCGGTCACGATCTTGCCTGTCACAAGTGAGTTAAGAGAGACTCCCTTGTTTCGGATTCGGGTTGAGCCGAATGCTGCCAACGGCCTGCAAAAGACTTCCGACATCATGGTTGATAAGGCGCAATCCGTGTCCCGCGAGCGAATTGGGAATGCCTTTGGTCACGTTTGCGAAGAACAAATGCTGTCGGTCAGTCGGTCACTTGCAGTGTTTCTTGGGGTGATTTAGGAAATTTTCATCTCCTATCGCCAGACAAGCTTTGGCGTAGCCGTCTTGGTAGTGTTTGAAGATCACTCGTGTCACCGTGCCAGTCTGGGCGACAATTCTGTCCATGCCTGAATCCATTCTGTCCGTCCAAAACCTGGTCAAACGCTATGGCGATGCCACCGTGGTGAGCGACTTGTCTTTTGCCATTGCGCCGGGCGAATGCCTGGGCGTGATCGGCCCCAACGGCGCAGGAAAAACCACCACCATCCGGATGTGTCTGGGCCTGACGGTGCCCGACGAAGGGACCGTGACCGCGTTTGGCCTGCACATGCCCAAAGACGCACTGGCGATCAAGGCGCAACTGGGCGTGGTGAGCCAGATGGACACGCTCGACCCGGACTTTTCGTGTGCTGAAAACCTGCTGGTCTATGGCCGTTATTTCGGCATGAAAGACGCGCAGATTCGTGAGCGCATTCCGGCGTTGCTGGAATTTGCCTCGCTGACCGCCAAGGCCAACGCCAAGCCGGGGGAGTTGTCGGGCGGCATGAAGCGGCGCCTGAGTCTGGCGCGCGCGCTGGTCAACAACCCGCGCCTGCTGCTGCTCGACGAGCCCACCACCGGGCTCGATCCGCAGGCGCGCCACCTGATGTGGGAGCGCTTGCAATTGCTGCTGGCCGAGGGCAAATCCATTTTGCTGACCACCCACTTCATGGACGAGGCCGAGCGTCTTTGCCACCGGCTGCTGGTGGTGGACCACGGCAAAAAGATTGCCGAAGGCGCGCCGCGCGATCTGATCCGGCAGTACCTGGAGCCCGATGTGGTGGAAGTGTATGGCAGCGGTGCGCTGGCGCTGGCTGACTCGCCGCTCAAGGCGATGGCGGCGCGGCTGGAAGTCAGCGGCGAGACGGTGTTTTTCTACACTGCCGACGCCAAGCCGCTGCTGCAAGCGCTGGCCGCCTACCCGCAGTTGCGCACCTTGCACCGCCCGGCCAATCTGGAAGACCTGTTTCTGAAATTAACCGGCCGCCAAATCAGGGAGGACGCGTGAGCACCTCATCCAATCCATCCATCTGGCGCGCACCCGCACTGTCCATGCGCTGGTGGCCGGTGTTTCGACGCAACTGGCTGGTGTGGAAGAAGCTGGCCATTCCGAGCCTGGTCGGCAACATTGCCGAGCCGCTGATGTGGCTGGTGGCCTTTGGCTACGGCATGGGCGCGCTGGTGGGGCAAATCGCGGTCGATGGCGTGCAGGTGCCTTACATCCTGTTCCTGGCCAGTGGTTCGATCTGCATGAGCGCCATGAACGCCGCCAGTTTCGAGGCGCTGTACTCGGCGTTTTCTCGCATGCACGTGCAAAAGACCTGGGACGGCATCATGAA
Source organism: Betaproteobacteria bacterium HGW-Betaproteobacteria-18 (assembly GCA_002842265.1). Lineage (GTDB taxonomy): Bacteria > Pseudomonadota > Gammaproteobacteria > Burkholderiales > Burkholderiaceae_C > Rhodoferax. The sequence goes on from PHCO01000037.1 coordinate 4,059, forward strand.
CGCGCCGGTCAAGCTGGACGACATCGTGATGGCCGAGATGCTGTGGGCGGCATTCAAGTCGATCTTTACCGTGACCGCCATTCTGGGCGTGATGCTGGCGCTTGGCATCAGCTACAGCCCCAAACTGCTGGTGGCCTGGCCGGTGTTGCTGGGCGTGGGCATCACCTTCAGTTGCATTGCACTGATCTTCAATGCACTGGCCAAGGGCTATGACTTTTTTACCTATTACTTCACGCTGTTTTTGACGCCGATGATGTTCCTGAGCGGCATCTTCTTCCCGCTGGAGCAGTTGCCCGCCGTGGTGCGCAGCATCTCGCAATGGCTGCCCCTGACCAACGCGGTGGCGCTGGTGCGGCCGCTTTTCATGGACCAGTGGCCCGCTGACTGGCTGCGTCCGTTGGCGGTGCTGACGCTGTATGCTGTATTGGGTTTCTGGCTGGCGCTGGCGCTGACCCGCAAGCGTTTTAGAGCATGACTGAATCCTTTGAGAAAATCCAGCAGCCCCGCTTGTGGCGTGACGACAACTGGACCGCCCGGATCATTAAAAACGAAGACGATGACGGCTGGGCCGTGGCCATGTTCAAGGATGGCGAGTCGGAGCCCGCATTGGTGGGCCCGTGGACCATGGGACGTGACAAAAAGAACCCCAAGCCGCTCGATGGCAACGCCTTCGGCACGCTGGTTAAAACTGCCAGTGAATTTGTGCGCCGCAGCGAGCAGCAGTTGCACGCCTCCTTGCACCAGAGCATCACCGTGAGCGCTGGCCCTGACCGCATCACCGTGTGCCTGGACATCGTGCCCGATGAAGACAACCCTTACGCCGTGTTGAGCGCCAAAGATGAGGGCGATGAATGCTTGGCGAAGGTGCGCGTGGCCGCGTCGTTCAAACTTGACCGAAGCAGCGCAGTGGCGTGGGTCGAGGGCGGCTTTGCCCGGCCGGGAGGGCGCTCGTGCTCAAGCTGACAGCGGTTTGAGCAGTTCCGCCAGATCACTCTCATTAAAGAGGGGTTGTTTACGCCCGACCGAGCCGCTGTACATGCTTTCGGCCAGCGCGGCCTTGCGCTCTTGCAGCGCCAGAATGCGCTCCTCGATCGTGCCCTGCGCCACCAGTTTCACCACCCAGACGCTGTTGGTCTGGCCGATGCGGTGGGCGCGGCCGGTGGCCTGGGCCTCGACCGCCGGGTTCCACCAGGGGTCATAGTGGATCACGGTGTCGGCTTGCGGCAGGTTCAGGCCTGTGCCGCCGGCTTTCAGGCTGATCAAAAACAGCGGTACCTGGCCGCTGGTGAACCGGGTGATGAGTTCGTCGCGTTTCTGGCTCTGGCCGGTGAGCTTGGCCCATTTGATGTCGCGTTTTTGCAGCTCGGCCTCGATCAGGGTCAGCATGCTGGTGAATTGCGAAAACAGCAAAATGCGCCGTCCCTCGCTCAGCATCTCGGGCAGCATCGCCATCAACTGCTCCAGCTTGGCGGAGGCCTTGACCTTTTTGGCGGCTTCCAGTTTGAGCAGGTGTGGGTCGCAGCAGACCTGGCGCAGCTTCAAGAGCGCATCAAGAATGGTGATTTGCGATTTGGCCAGACCCTTGGCATCCAGCGCTTCGCGCACGGTTTTCTCCATCCCCAGACGAATGGTTTCGTACAGGTCGGCCTGTTTGCCTGACAGCTCGACGCGCATCACGGTTTCCACCTTCGGCGGCAGCTCATTGGCCACCAGCGCCTTGGTGCGGCGCAGCATGAAGGGCGTGACGCGGGCACGCAACTGGTGCAACGCTTCGGGGTCGCCCTGCTTCTCAATTGGTGCGCGAAACAGCTCGCCAAAACGTTTTTGACTGCCCAAAAAGCCGGGCATCAGGAAGTGGAACAGGCTCCAGATTTCGCCCAGGTGGTTTTCCATCGGCGTGCCCGACAGGCACAGGCGGTGCTTGCTTTTGAGTTCGCTGGCCACCTGGGCCGCGTTGGTGTTGGCATTTTTGATGTTTTGCGCCTCGTCCAGCACGACCAGGTGCCACTGCGCCTCCAGCCAGCGCTCGCGGTCGCGGTGCAGCAGGGAATAGGGCGCGATCACGATGTCGTGCTCGGCCATGCTGCCTGCCACCTCGTGGCGGTCCTTGCCGTGGATGACCAGGCTGCGCAACTCCGGGCAAAAGCGCTCGGCTTCACGCTGCCAGTTGCCCATCAGGCTCACCGGGGCAATGATCAGCGCCGGGTGGGTGAGGCGACCGGCATCTTTTTCGATCTGGATGTGCACCAGGGTTTGCAGCGTTTTGCCCAGGCCCATGTCGTCGGCCAGAATGCCCGCCAGACCGTATTCGCGCAAAAACTGCAGCCAGTTCACGCCTTGTTGCTGGTACGGGCGCAGTGAAGCGTTGACGCTTTTGGGCGGCAACACTTCGGGCAATTCGGTGCGGCCGCTGAGGCGCTGCACCATCTCGCGCAGGTGTTTGGCCCCTTGCCAGACGGCGCCCTCGCCCAGCGATGCGGTGGTGCGCATGGCATCCAGGCGCGAGAGTTTGAGGCTGTCGCCGCTGAAGTCATGGTCGCGGTCGCCCACCAGTTCCAGCAGCGCACCCAGCCAGGGTTTCAGGTTGTCGGTGGGCAGGCGGATGAAACCACCCGTGGGCGCTGGCAGATAGATGAACGGCGGAATGTCGGGCAGGCCGGTGGTGGCATCGCGCGGGCTGCGCGCTGCCACCTGGATGAGTTCAGGCAAAAAGGGCAGGATGTTGTGGCGCTCGCCGTTGATCTCCATGCCCAATGACAAGTCAAACCAGGGCGAGGTGGCCTCGTCATCGCCTTGGGCGTGCAGGCTGACGTTCAAGGTCTCACCGTGCTGGATCCAGCCGTCAAGCGATTCGTCCAGCGTCACCTCAAAGCCGGCCTCACGCAGCGGCGCGTAGTTGGTATCGGCCCATTGCAGCCAGCGCTGTTGCGGTGCGCCGCCCGTGATGCCGAAGATGCCATTGCCACCGGCGGTCAGGCCGAGTTGTACCAGGCTGGCGATGGCTTCGAGCTCGGCTTGCGGGTCGCGGTGCAGCAGCAAACGGCCTTGCGCGTTGTCAATCAGCACCGTGGTGCCCTGGCCCACCCACCAGCCGCGGTGACCGGCATAGTCAAAGCGCAAGGTGGCATGCATCAGGCCCGATGCCGGCACCTCGGCTGGTGCCACGGGGGCCAGATGCAGGCAGGCTTTGGGCGTGATGCCGGTCAGGGTTTCAAGCGGCTCCAGCACCGGCGGCAAAGGCACAGGCCCCAGGCGCTCTACCAGCGCGGCCTGGTGTTTTTTGAGTGCAGAAGCTTTGAGCGGTGGACTTTTCAGCAGCACCGCCACCTGGCCCAGGCTCATGTCCATGACCTGCGCCAAGCCGCAGACGCCACGGTGGGAGTCAATGTACAAAGGTGGGTTGTTCAGGCACAGTTGGGCCATCGAATGGTCGAGCCTGGCGCGCAATACCCAGGCGCTGTCGCTGGCTTGGGAGGCGGTGACCTCATGCCATTGCCAGTGCACCTCCAGCGGCGGGCCCCATTGCGCGGGAAGGGTGGGTTGCCCCTTGTTGTCAGCCATGAAGAGTCGCCCGGTGCTGGCGGCCAGTTCGAGCGCCTGCACACCGTATTTGCCATCGACCGTGACGCGTGACTTGACGCTGTAGCTGTAAAAGTAGCTGCTGGACGCGCTCGGCATGGTGCGCATGAGCTGCAGCACGTCGTGGTCTGCCTCGGTGGCCAGGTCGTACACGGCCTGGCCGCTGCTGGGCATGGTCTTGATGGGCTTGGCTTTGGCCCAGCCGCCGTTGACCTTGGGGTAGGACACCACTGCTTCCAGCGTCAGCAGAGGGGTGGGGCCTTGCGGTGAAATGACGTTGAGCAGGTACAAAAACTGCTCGTGGCGCAGGTTTTGACCATAGCGCTCAGCCGCCAGGGGCGTTTTGGTGCCACCACGCTCGAGTTCACCCAACCAGCGCATCACCTGGTTTTCGGCTTCAAGCTGGGCGGCGGCCTGGCGCCTGGCCAGATCGGCCTGGCGTTGGGCTTGCAGCTCTTGTTCTGTGAGGGGTTTTAAATCTGGCGCGGGTGCGCTGTCGCCCAGGATGTACTGGCCTTTGTAAGCGGCCTTGATCATCAACGCCACGCCGTGCTTGCACTGGTAGCCCACCGGACAGGTGCAGTCGCTGTCCCACTCCAGCACGCGGCCGCCGGGGCTGCGTTTGACCTCGATGGAGAGCTCATAGGGGCGGCGCGCGCTGCCCTGCACGTCGCCCAACAGCAGCCACACGTCTTCGAGCGGCTCAATCGACAGGTTCAGTACCCGCTGGTTGCGGTACAGCTCCAGGCCACGTGCGTAGGTGGCGCTGTCGCAGCGCTGCACCAGCGAGGCCAGGTCCAGCCAGAGCCCCGAATTTTGCCAATGGGTTTGCATCAAATCAGCCTTGAATCGCTTGTTGTGAATATGGGGGTGTTGTGGGGTCGACTTCAGTCGACCATGGCAGACTGAAGTCTGCCCCACAAACAGGTTCGTGTTCAGACAGTAGTGTGACCCATGGCATGGCTGGCTTGGCTGTCGGCGTGGTAACTACTACGCACCATGGCGCCGACGGCGGCGTGGCTGAAGCCCATCTCATAGGCCTTGGCCTCGAACATCTTGAACACGTCAGGGTGTACGTAGCGTTTGACGGTCAGGTGGCTGGTACTGGGGGCCAGGTACTGGCCGATGGTCAGCATGTTGATGCCGTGGGCACGCATGTCGCGCATCACGTCCAGAATCTCATCATCGGTTTCGCCCAGGCCCACCATCAGGCCGCTTTTGGTCGGCACATCCGGGAACAGGGCCTTGAACTTCTTTAACAGGTTCAGGCTGAACTGGTAGTCTGAGCCGGGGCGGGCTTCCTTGTAAAGGCGCGGAATGGTTTCCAGGTTGTGGTTCATCACATCGGGCGGCGCGGCTCTGAGGAGCTCCAGCGCACGGTCGTCACGGCCACGGAAGTCGGGCACCAGCACCTCGATTTGCGTTTGGGGTGATTTTTCACGGATGTGCTCGATGCAGGCGACAAAATGCCCGGCACCGCCGTCGCGCAGGTCGTCACGATCCACGCTGGTGATCACCACGTATTTCAGCTTGAGCTGGGCGATGGTGTTGGCCAGATTCACCGGCTCATTCACATCCAGCGGGGCGGGACGGCCGTGGCCGACATCGCAAAACGGGCAACGTCGGGTGCACTTGTCGCCCATGATCATGAAGGTGGCGGTGCCTTTGCCAAAGCATTCGCCAATATTGGGGCAACTGGCTTCTTCGCACACGGTCACCAGCTTGTTGCTGCGCAGCACGTCCTTGATTTCATAAAAGCGGGTGGTCGGGCTGCCCGCCTTGACGCGAATCCAGTCGGGTTTGCGCAGAATTTCGCCCGGCACCACCTTGACCGGGATGCGCGACAGCTTGGCTCCCGCTTTTTGCTTGGCGGTGGGGTCGTAGTTTTCGGCGCTTTGGGGTTCGCGGACTGTGTTGGTTTCGTTGGAGGTGTTCATATGCTGCTTTATAGGCTGTCACTGCGAGCGTAGCGCGGCAGTCCATGCAGCCGGAAGTCATGGATTGCTGCGTTCGCAATGACGGTGTCAGGGTTCGAGGGAAACGGCAAGTTTCCGGCTGAAAACTTCAGCCACTTCCTGCCAACTGACAAAAACGCCGATTGTAGAAAGGTCAATCGTCTGCAGTCCTGCATAGCCGCAGGGGTTGATACGCGAGTAGGGTTCCAGGTCCATGGCGACGTTGAGAGCTACCCCGTGGTAAGTGCAATTGCGGCTGACCTTGATGCCGAGGGCGGCGATTTTGCCGAGGCCGGTGAAGTTGGGGCCGGGTCCAGAAAAAAAAGGGTCTGAGCCGTTCCGCTGCACGGCCGGATCCGACCCCCATTTTTCTCGCTCCAACTTTATCGGTCGCTGCGGCAGCAGCGCATGCCCTGTGGGGTCGTCCAGCCGCACATAAATGCCCGGCGCACCTGCCACGCGGTGGCCGGTCACGCCAAAGTGCAGCAGCGTGCGGATCACGGCTTCTTCAATGCGGTAAACATATTCCTTGACAAAGTAGCCTGCGCGCTTGAGGTCCAGCAGCGGGTAGGCGACCACCTGGCCTGGGCCGTGGTAGGTCACCTGGCCGCCCCGGTTGGTTGGCACCACGGGGATCTCGCCAGCATTAAAAATGTGTTCCTTTTTGCCCGCCAGCCCCTGTGTATAGACCGGCGTGTGCTCGCATACCCATAAAACATCCGGGGTGCTGTCGGTGCGCTCTGCGGTAAACGCCTGCATCGCCGCATAAGTGGGCAGGTAGTCCACGCGGTCCAGAAACTGCACATCCATCGGCATGACTACAGCACCACCTTGACCATGGGATGTGTGGACAGGGTGCGGTAAATCTCGTCAAGCTGGTCGCGGCTGGTGGCGTTGACGGTGATGGTCACGCCAAGGTATTTGCCGCCCTTGCTTTCGCGCAACTCGATGGTGCTGGCATCAAACTGCGGGTCAAACTGCAGGGCAATGTGGGTGATGGCATGCACCAGTCCATCCACTTTGGCACCCATGACCTTGATGGGAAAGGCACAGGGATATTGGATCAGCGAAGGCTGTTCGGCGCTGGTGTGGTTGACTGAATTGGCTGGGGGCTGGACGGGCATGGTGCGATTTTGGCTGAATTTTGGGGGTGGGTTTCTACGTATAATGCGAGGCTGTTCTGAACCGGGCCAACTGTAAAGTAAGCGTAATGTAAATGGTGACAATACCACCTTCAAAGGCGCAAAGCTCGGGGTTCGACAGTGAGCCGTCAGATTTTGTGCCATTGACCCGATTGCAAGCGCAAGCGCTGGTCAAAGCCCATCCGGTAGTTTCTCCCTGGTGGGTGGTGTTGGGTCAGGTGGCCGTGGGTGGTTTGGCTTCCCTGGTGGCCTGGCTTGTGTTTGGAGAGAGTGCTGCCAGGTCTGTGGCTTGTGGTGTGTTGGCGGTTGTATTGCCTGCAGCGTTGTTTGCGCGCGGCCTGACCAGCCAGTTTGCCAGGGCTAATCCGGGTGCGGCAGTGATGAGCTTCTTTGTGTGGGAGCTGGTCAAGATTGTGGTGACGATTGGGGTGTTGTTGGCAGCCCATCGTCTGGTGAAGGATTTGAATTGGCCGGCCATGCTGGTTGGTCTGATCGTCACCCTCAAGGTGTACTGGCTGGCGCTGGCGTTCAAACGCAAGTCCAAACCGGTGCGGTAACGAATGTTGAACGATTGCTTAACGGCAAAAGTAAAGATCAAAGAGTAACTGATGGCTGCTGAAGAAAACGCTGCGCAACATGGGCCCACCGCTGGTGAGTACATTGGTCACCACTTGCAACACTTGCAGACTGGCAAGCAGTCAGGCGTCATCGACATGTCGGTGCTCAACCTTGATTCCATTTTCTGGTCCGTTCTTTTGGGTTGCCTGGGTCTCTATGTGATGTGGCGCGTGGCCAAAAGTGTCACCTCTGGCGTGCCCGGGCGCATGCAGGCCGCAGTTGAAATCCTGCTTGAAATGGTTGACACGCAAGCCAAGGGCATCATTCACAACGCCGAGTCGCGCAAATTTGTCGGCCCATTGGCTTTGACCGTCTTCATTTGGGTATTTCTGCTGAACTCCATGGACTTTTTGCCGGTCGATCTGATTCCCTTGATCTGGGAGATGATTTACGGCGCCGCTGGCGGTGATGTGCACCATGCCTACATGCGTGTGGTGCCCACGGCAGATTTGTCCACTACGCTGGCCATGTCAACTTCGGTGTTGCTGGTTTGCCTGTTCTACAACATCAAAATCAAAGGCGCGGGCGGTTGGGCGCATGAGTTGGTGACGGCGCCGTTCGGCACCAGCAAAAACCCCTTGTTTGCCTTGATATTGGGCGTGCTGAACTTCAGCATGCAAATGATTGAGTTCATGGCCAAAACTGTCTCGCATGGCATGCGGTTGTTTGGCAACATGTACGCTGGTGAGTTGATCTTTATGTTGATCGCGCTGATGGGTGCGGTCGGTTTTGGCTCGGCCACAGGCATTGCTTTGTGGTTTGGGCATCTGGTGGCGGGTCTTGGCTGGGCGATTTTTCACATTCTGATTGTCACGCTGCAAGCCTTCATTTTCATGATGTTGACCCTGGTGTATGTGGGTCAGGCGCACGACCATCACTAACGGTTTGTCAGTAGGTTTCTCTTTTTCTTTATTTCTTTTCAACTTGAATCCATAGGAGCTTTTAAATGGAAAACGTGCTTGGTTTTGTGGCGCTGGCCGCTGGTTTGATCATTGGTCTGGGTGCTGTTGGTGCCTGTATCGGTATTGGCATCATGGGTAGCAAATACCTTGAAGCAGCCGCTCGTCAACCTGAATTGATGAACGAACTGCAAACCAAAATGTTCTTGCTGGCTGGTCTGATCGATGCCGCGTTCCTGATTGGTGTCGGTATCGCGATGATGTTTGCGTTTGCCAACCCGTTCGTTTTGAAGTAATTCTCTTCGCCTTTCATTCACTAGAAAGGGGTTGTTGTGAGTATTAACGCAACATTCTTCGCGCAAATCGCCGTGTTTTTCCTGTTGGTGATGTTTACGATGAAATTCGTATGGCCACCGATTGCCAAAGCATTGGACGAACGCGCACTAAAAATCGCAGACGGCCTGGCTGCTGCTGACAAAGCCAAAGCAGAGCTTTCATCCGCCAACAAGCGGGTTGAAGACGAGCTGGCCAGGTCGCGCACCGAAACCGCGAGCCGTCTGGCTGACGCCGAGCGTCGTGCCCTGACCATCATTGAAGAGGCAAAAGCCAAAGCCACTGACGAAGGCAGCAAAATTGTTGCCGCCGCCAAGGCAGAGGCTGAGCAGCAGGCCGTGAAGGCGCGTGAATCCCTGCGTGAGCAGGTGGCCGCACTGGCAGTCAAAGGCGCCGAGCAGATTCTCCGCAAGGAAGTCAATGCCGGTGTGCACGCTGATTTGTTGTCTCGTTTGAAGACCGAGCTTTAAGAGAACGACATGGCTGAACTTGCCACTATTGCCCGTCCTTACGCTGAAGCCTTGTTCAAAGCCAGCGCATCCGACTCCAAAGCCGTGTTGACATGGCTTGACGAGCTGGCCTGCGTGGCACAACAAGCCCAGTTGCAGCAGTTCGCTGACAGTCCCAAGGCTACCCATGCGCAGGTGGTTGAGGTCATTGCGGGTGTCATGAAGTCTGCGCTGGACCAGCATGCGCAAAACTTCATCCGCACCGTGATTGCCAATGACCGGCTGGCCTTTGTGCCAGAGGTTGCCGCGCAGTTTCGGGCTTTGGTGAACGTCCAGAGCGGCTCCAGCGATGCCGTGATCTACAGCGCTTTCCCGATTGAGGGTGTGGCGCTGGCCGAGGTTGCGCAAATGCTTGAAAAGCGTTTTGCACGTCAGCTCAATGTGTCGGTCGAGCTGCAGCCTGCGCTCATCGGTGGCATCAGGGTGGTCGTGGGTGACGAAGTTCTTGACACCTCTGTCAAGGCCCGTCTGGAACAAATGAAAATGGCTTTGACGGCTTGAGGCTCTGCCTCGAACCGTTGGCCTCACTAATGAAAGAAGGAAAGAGTCATGCAACTCAATCCCGCAGAAATTTCTGAACTGATCAAGAGCCGTATTGAAGGCTTGTCTGCCACCGCAGACATCCGCAACCAGGGCACAGTTGTTTCCGTCACCGACGGTATTTGCCGCATCCACGGCCTGTCCGACGTGATGCAGGGCGAAATGCTCGAATTCCCGGCCGACGCCGATGGCCAGCCCAGCTACGGCCTGGCGCTGAACCTCGAGCGCGACTCGGTGGGTTCCGTGATTTTGGGCTCTTACGAGCACATCTCCGAAGGCGACACGGTCAAATGCACCGGCCGTATTCTGGAAGTGCCCGTCGGCCCCGAACTCAAAGGCCGCGTGGTCAATGCGCTGGGTCAACCCATCGACGGCAAAGGCCCGATCAACGCCAAGATGACCGACGTGATCGAAAAAGTTGCACCCGGCGTGATCGCCCGCGAATCGGTCAGCCAGCCCATGCAAACCGGTCTCAAGTCGATCGACTCCATGGTGCCCGTGGGCCGCGGTCAGCGTGAATTGATCATTGGTGACCGCCAGACCGGTAAAACGGCCGTGGCCATCGACGCCATCATTAACCAGAAGGGTCAGAACATGACCTGCGTTTACGTTGCGATCGGCCAAAAGGCTTCCAGCGTGAAAAACGTGGTGCGTTCACTCGAACAAGCTGGCGCCATGGAGTACACCATTGTGGTGGCCGCCACGGCATCCGAGTCTGCTGCCATGCAGTATGTGGCCGCCTACTCGGGCTGCTCGATGGGCGAATACTTCCGCGATCGCGGTGAAGACGCGCTCATTGTGTATGACGACCTCTCCAAGCAGGCCGTGGCTTACCGCCAGGTGTCCTTGCTGCTGCGTCGTCCTCCAGGCCGCGAAGCCTACCCCGGCGACGTGTTCTACCTCCACAGCCGCTTGCTCGAGCGTGCCGCTCGCGTCAACGCCAAGTACGTCGAAGATTTCACCAAAGGCGAAGTCAAAGGCAAAACGGGTTCGCTGACAGCCCTGCCCATCATCGAAACGCAGGCCGGTGACGTCTCTGCCTTCGTGCCGACCAACGTGATCTCCATCACCGACGGCCAGATATTTCTGGAAACCAGCCTGTTCAACGCCGGTATCCGTCCGGCCATTAACGCCGGTATTTCGGTGTCCCGCGTGGGTGGTGCAGCACAGACCAAGCTGATCAAGGCGCTGTCGGGCGGTATCCGCACCGACCTGGCCCAGTACCGTGAGCTGGCTGCCTTTGCGCAGTTCGCCTCCGACCTCGACGAAGCCACCCGCAAGCAGCTCGACCGCGGTGCCCGCGTGACCGAACTGCTCAAGCAGGCCCAGTACAGCCCGCTGCCCATTTCCCTGATGGGCGCCACGCTGTTTGCCGTCAACAAGGGTTACCTTGACGACATCGGCGTCAACAAGGTGCTGGCTTTCGAGCACGGCCTGCATGGCTACCTGAAAGACAAAAACGCGGCCCTGCTGGCCAAGCTGGAAGCCGACCGCGCCATGGACAAGGACGCCGAGGCCGAGTTGAACACCGCCATTGCCGACTTTAAAAAGTCGTTTGCTTAAGGTCACCTGGTAACAGACAAGGAGACTGATATGGCAACTGGCAAGGAAATACGCGGCAAGATCAAAAACTTCGAAAGTACGAAGAAGATCACCAAAGCCATGGAGATGATTTCCGTCTCCAAAATGCGTAAAGCACAAGAACGCATGCGCGCCGCCCGGCCTTATTCCGAAAAAGTGCGCAACATTGCGGCGCACATGGGTCAATCCAACCCCGAGTATGTGCACGCTTTCATGAAGCGCAACGACGCCAAAATGGTGGGCATGATTGTGGTCACCACTGACAAAGGCTTGTGCGGTGGTCTCAACACCAACGTGCTGCGCAGCGTGACACACCAACTGCGCGACGTGCAAAGCAATGGCATGACCACGCAAGCGGTCGCCATCGGCAACAAGGGCCTGGGGTTTCTGAACCGCATTGGCGCCAAGGTGGTGGCCCACGTGACCCAGTTGGGTGACCGTCCGCACCTGGATCGTCTGATCGGCCCGGTCAAGGTGTTGCTCGATGCCTATGCCAGGGGTGAAGTCAATGCGGTCTATTTGTTCTACACGCGCTTCATCAACACCATGAAGCAAGAGGTGGTGATGGAGCAATTGTTGCCATTGTCGTCCCTGCAAATGCGGGTGGAGACGCAAGCCAGTGAGGCTGCCACTGGCGCCAGGCATGGCTGGGATTACATCTATGAGCCCGACGCTCAGGCCGTGATCGACGATCTGCTGGTGCGTTATGTCGAGGCGCTGGTGTTTCAGGCCGTGGCCGAAAACATGGCCTCCGAGCACGCCGCCCGCATGGTTGCCATGAAAGCCGCCACCGACAACGCTGGCAATGTGATTGGTGAACTCAAGCTGGTCTATAACAAGACCCGCCAGGCTGCCATTACCAAAGAGTTGTCAGAAATCGTCTCCGGTGCAGCCGCCATCAGTGGCTAAGCCTTAGTAAGCAACAAGATTCAAATTTATTGGAGCAGAACCAAATGGCTCAGGAAAACACAAATACGAACGCAGGCGTTCAAGGCAAGATTGTTCAGTGCATTGGCGCTGTGGTTGACGTGGAGTTTCCACGCGAGCACATGCCGCACATTTACGATGCGCTCAAGCTCGAAGGCTCCACCCTCACGCTGGAAGTGCAGCAGCAGCTTGGCGACGGCATCGTCCGCACCATTGCTTTGGGCTCCAGCGACGGCTTGCGTCGTGGCCTGATGGTGTCCAACACCGGTAACTCCATCATGGTGCCGGTCGGTACCGCCACGCTGGGTCGCATCATGGACGTGCTGGGCGCGCCCATCGACGAGCGTGGCCCGGTCAACACCACGCAAATGGCGTCCATCCACCGCAAAGCCCCCACTTACGACGAGCTCAGCCCGTCACAGGAACTGCTGGAAACCGGCATCAAGGTGATTGACCTGGTTTGCCCGTTCGCCAAAGGCGGCAAGGTCGGTCTGTTCGGTGGTGCCGGTGTGGGCAAAACCGTGAACATGATGGAACTCATCAACAACATTGCCAAGGCGCACAGCGGCTTGTCGGTGTTTGCCGGTGTCGGTGAGCGCACCCGCGAAGGCAATGACTTCTACCACGAGATGGCCGACTCCGGCGTGGTGAACCTCGAGAAGCTCGAAGAGTCCAAAGTGTCCATGGTCTATGGCCAGATGAACGAGCCCCCGGGCAACCGTCTGCGCGTGGCCCTGACCGGCCTGACCATTGCCGAATCGTTCCGTGACGAAGGCAAGGACGTGCTGTTTTTTGTCGATAACATCTACCGTTTCACACTGGCCGGTACCGAAGTGTCCGCGCTGCTGGGCCGTATGCCTTCTGCCGTGGGTTACCAGCCCACCCTGGCCGAAGAAATGGGCCGCCTGCAAGAGCGTATCACCTCCACCAAAGTGGGTTCCATCACATCCATCCAGGCCGTCTATGTGCCAGCCGATGACTTGACCGACCCCTCGCCCGCCACCACCTTCGCCCACCTGGACTCCACCGTGGTGCTGAGCCGAGACATTGCTTCGCTGGGGACTTACCCGGCGGTGCATCCACTGGATTCCACCAGCCGCCAGCTCGACCCCAACGTGGTTGGCCTGGACCACTACGAAACCGCACGCGCCGTGCAAGGTACGCTGCAACGCTACAAAGAGCTGCGCGACATCATCGCGATTTTGGGCATGGACGAGCTGGCTCCTGAAGACAAGTTGACGGTGGCTCGTGCCCGCAAGATCCAGCGTTTCCTGTCGCAGCCGTTCCACGTGGCCGAAGTGTTTACCGGCTCCCCCGGCAAATACGTCAGCCTGGCCGAGACCATTCGCGGTTTCAAGATGATTGTGGCCGGTGAGTGCGATCACCTGCCAGAGCAAGCCTTCTACATGGTCGGCACCATTGACGAAGCGTTTGAAAAAGCCAAAAAGGTCTAATTTATGAACACCATCCACGTTGATGTGGTGAGTGCCGAAGAGTCCATCTTTTCGGGCGAGGCGCGTTTTGTTGCTTTGCCTGGTGAAGCGGGCGAACTGGGCATTTACCCGCGCCACACGCCACTGATCACGCGCATCAAGGCGGGTTCGGTGCGCATCCAGCTGGCTGACGGTGGCGAGGAGTTCGTGTTTGTGGCCGGTGGCATTCTTGGAGTGCAACCCGACTGCG
>PHCO01000037.1:17838-20633 GCA_002842265.1 Betaproteobacteria bacterium HGW-Betaproteobacteria-18
GACACCGCCATTCGCGGTAAAGACCTCGACGACGAAAAAGCCAACGAAGCCAAACTCGCGGCTGAAGAAGCCGTCAAAAATGCCAAGACTGACCTCGACCTGGCCCGCGCCTCGTCCGAGTTGGTTGTGATGGCGGCGCAAATTTCCGCGCTACGAAAATATCGCCAAAAGAAGTAAGTCCTGTGGGGTAGACTTTAGTCTGCCATGGTCGACTGAAGTCGACCCTACAACGCCAAAACCCGATCTTCAAACCGTCGGGTTTTTTGTTGTCATTGCGCGCGCTACGCTCGCCATCACAACCAGAGTAGGCGTGTGAAAAATTGAATTCAATCAATCAAAACAAAACAGAAGTATTTGCTACACTGATCTGATAAACAATCATCAAATCACGGGGATATTCATGCCGAATTCGGATGTTTCAGGTGGGGCATCAGTCCCTCAGACGGCTGTTGATGAATTGCTGGCTTGCCTGCAAATTGTGGCGCGCACCCATGGCGAGGCAGCCACCCGCGACGCCTTGATGGCAGGCCTGCCGGCTGAGCACGCCCGCCTCACCCCCAGTCTCTTTGCGCGTGCGGCCTTGCGGGCGCATTTGAGCAGCCAGTTGGTCAACGTGCCACTGGCCAAACTCAATGACGCCCTGCTACCCGCCGTGGTGCTGTTGCAGGACGGCCGGGCTTGCGTGGTGCTGGGCTTCAATGCGCAGCGCGACCAGGTCCAGGTGATCTATCCCGAGTTGAACGAAGCCACGGTCACCGTGCCGCTGGCCGCACTGGAAGCCAGCTACACCGGCACGTCCATCTATGCCCGCCCCACCCAGCGCTACGATGCGCGCACGCCCCAGGTTCGCGCTGGCCGCCACGGGCATTGGTTCTGGGGGGTCATTGCCGAGAGCACACCACTTTATCGGGATGTGCTGCTGGCGGCCCTGCTGGCCAATACCTTTGCCCTCGGTATGCCTTTGTTCATCATGAACGTCTATGACCGTGTGGTGCCGAACCGTGCGTTCGAGACGCTCTGGGTGCTGGCGCTGGGCTTGTCGATCATGCTCATCAGCGACCTGGTATTGCGCACCATGCGCGTGCGCTTTGTTGATCTGGCCAGCAGCCGGGCCGACGTCAAGCTGTCGGCTTTCATCATGGAACGCGTGCTGGGCATGCGCATGGAACAGCGCCCGGCCTCGGCGGGGTCGTTTGCGTCCAACCTGCGTGCCTTCGAGTCGGTGCGCGACTTTATTGGTTCGGCCACGGTGGTGGCATTCATCGACCTGCCCTTTGCCCTGATCTTCATGGTGGTGATCGCCTGGATATCCTGGTACATGCTCATCCCGCTGGTGATCGGCGCGGCCGTCATGGTGCTGTATGCCCTGATCGTGCAGGGTCGCATGCACGAACTGGCCGAAACCACCTACCGCGCCGGCGCTCAGCGCAACGCCACCCTGATTGAAGGACTGGTGGGTTTCGAGACCCTCAAGGCGCTCGCCGCCGAGGCACCGATCCAGCGCAAGTGGGAAAAAAGCGCGGCCCTGCTGGCCCGTGTTGGCGCCCAGTTGCGCCTGCTCTCCAGCACCGCCAGCAACACCTCGGCCTTTGTCCAGCAGTTCATCAACCTGTCCATCGTCATCATTGGCGTTTACCTGATCTCCGAGCGCGATCTCACCCTGGGCGGCCTGATTGCCTGCACCATGCTGTCCTCGCGCGCCATGGCGCCGGTGGGCCAGGTGGCGGGCTTGCTGGTGCAGTACCACACCGCAGACACCGCACTCACCTCGCTCAACGAGATGATGGCGCGCGACGTGGAGCGCCCCGCAGACAGCAACTTCATCAGCCGCGGCCGCCTCAAGGGCGCCATCGAATTCCGCGATGTCAGCTTTACCTACCCCGGCCAAAGCGCGCCGTCGCTGCGCAACCTGTCGTTCAGCATCAAGCCTGGCGAAAAGGTCGCCATTCTGGGGCGCATCGGCTCGGGCAAGACCACCCTCGAAAAACTCATTCTGGGGCTGTACCTGCCGACGGAGGGCGCGGTGCTGGTCGATGGCATTGACCTGCGTCAGCTCGACCCCGCCGAGCTGCGGCGCCAGATTGGCTACGTGCAGCAAGACGTCATGCTGTTCTATGGCAGCCTGCGCGAAAACATCACGCTGGGGGCGCCACTGGCCGACGACGCGGCCATTGTCAAGGCGGCTGAAATTGGCGGTATTTTGAGCCTGGTCAACCAGCACCCCAAAGGCTTTGACATGCTGGTGGGCGAACGCGGCGAATCCTTGTCGGGCGGTCAGCGCCAGGGCGTGGCCATTGCCCGCGCCGTCATCAACGACCCGCCCATCATGCTGCTCGACGAACCCACCTCGTCGATGGACTATTCCAGTGAAGACGACATCAAACGCCGCCTTACCGAGTTTTCGAAAGACAAAACGGTCATCCTGATCAGCCACCGCACCTCCTTGCTGGAGCTGGCTGAGCGCATCATCGTCATGGACGGTGGTCGCGTCATGGCCGACGGCCCCAAGGAACAAGTGGTCACGGCCTTGCGCCAGGGCCGTATCGGAAAGGCTGCATGATGGCTTTCTTCAACAAAAAAGCCTTTGAAGGCACCGGCAGCCTGATCAAGCACGCGAACAAGGTCAGCGAAAACACTTTTGGTTCCCTGGTCAAGCGGCTCACGCCAGTCGAGGAACCAGAACACCTGGATTGGGCCGGTGACGCCGACTGGGCGCGCCTGCAGCAAGAGCCGCTGCGCGCCCGCAGTCTGCTGCGCCTGGCCGCAGCCGCCCTGGCCCGCTCGTTCGGGGTGCC
>PHCO01000038.1 GCA_002842265.1 Betaproteobacteria bacterium HGW-Betaproteobacteria-18
GCGTCCCTGAACGAGCCCCTGACGCTGCATTCGAGCCTGTGCCGCCGCGAAGCCGCTGAGTTTTTAAAGGCTGCGGGCAGCGGCGACGAGCTGGTGGTGGCCTGCACCCAGGAGTCGCGCCTGTTTGGCGAACTGGCCGGGCAGGCCAACATGAGCGCCCCCATCAAATTCGTCAATATTCGCGAAACCGGTGGCTGGAGCCGTGATGCCGCCAAAGCCAGCCCCAAGATCGCCGCCTTGCTGGCCGCAGCCCATTTGCCCGAGCCAGATCCTGTGGCGACTGTCACCTACAAGAGTGCCGGGCGCGCGCTGATCATTGGCGAGTTGGGGGCCGTTGAGCGCGCTGCTGACCTGCTGGGTGACGCGGTCGATGTGACGCTGTTCACGCAAGGCGCCGGTGATTTGGGTGCGGCGCAGGAACGGCGTTACCCGGTGCTGGGTGGCCAGCTTCAACTGCTCACCGGTTGGCTGGGCGCATTTGAGCTGACCTGGCAGCAAAACAACCCGATCGACCTGGACTTGTGTACCCGCTGCAACGCCTGCCTGGCGGCCTGTCCCGAGGACGCCATTGGACTGGACTATCAAATCGATCTGAAGGCGTGTGATACCAACCGCGCTTGCGTCAAGGTCTGCAAGGTGGCGGGTGCGATTGACTTCAACCGCTCGTCGCAAAGCCAAAGCGATAGCTTTGACCTGGTGCTGGACTTGCGTGCCACACCAGCCTTTACCCAGCATGCCAAACCGCAAGGCTATTTGCAATGGGACGGGCGCGACCTGAAAGCCTTGCTGGCCTGGCGCGACCTGGTGGGCGAGTTTGAGAAGCCCAGGTTTTTCAGCTACAAGCAAAAGCTCTGCGCCCACAGTCGCAACGAAAAAGAAGGCTGCACCGCGTGCATCGACGTGTGCTCGGCCAGCGCCATCAGCAGTGACAAACACCGCCAGCAGATCAAGGTCAACCCCAATCTGTGCGTGGGCTGCGGCACCTGCAGCACGGTGTGCCCCACCGGGGCCATGGGTTTTGCCTACCCGCGCGCCAGTGACCAGGGGGTCAAGTTCAAAACCCTGTTGTCCACCTACCAGCGCAGTGGCGGTAAAGATGCGGCCTTGCTGTTGCACAGCCAGGGCGCAGGTGCGCGGCTGCTGGGTGATTTGGGCCGCGCCGCACAGCTTGAAAAAGGCCAAAAAGACGGCACCCATGGTGTGCCCGCGCGGGTGTTGCCGGTGTCGTTGTGGCATACCTCATCGACCGGGCTGGAAGTTTGGCTGACGGCCGTGGCCTACGGCGCAGCCAACGTCTGGGTGATGCTCACCGATGAAGAAGCGCCGCAATACGCCGTTGCCCTACGCGAGCAGATGGCCGTGGCCCAGGCCATTCTGACCGGGATGGGCTACGCCGGGGAGCACTTCAAGCTGCTGCCAGTGCGTGACGCGCGTGACCTGACCGAGTTGGACCGTGCCCTGCAAGCCGCACCTGCTCAAGTGCCCGCGCGCCATGCCAGCTTTGCCGTGCAGGCCGACAAACGCGCCACGCTGGAGCTGGCGCTGGACCACCTGATCAGCCATGCACCCAAGCAAGGTGTTGGGCGCATCGCTCTGCCTGCCGCCGGCTCGCCACTGGGCACGCTGGCCATCAACAAAGATGCCTGCACGCTGTGCCTGAGCTGCGTCAACGCCTGCCCGGCCAGCGCCTTGGCCGACAACGCTACAGCGCCGCAACTGCGCTTTATCGAGAAGAACTGCGTGCAATGCGGCCTGTGCGTCAAAACCTGCCCGGAAAAGGCCTTGTCGCTGGTGCCGCAGCTCAACCTGGCAGCGCAGCGCAAAGAGCATGTGGTGCTCAATGAGATGCAACCCTACGCCTGTGTGCGCTGTGGCAAACCGTTTGGCACGCTCAAGGCCATCGAAGCCATGCTGGGCAAACTCGGTGGTCACAGCATGTTTCAGGGCGCGGCGCTGGAACGCCTCAAAATGTGCGGCGACTGCCGTGTCATCGACATTTACTCTGCCGACAACGAAATCAAAATCACGGATCTCAAATCATGATGCCATTGCCAGAATCAAGTGCCAGCGGCGCACTCGACGAAGAAACCGCCCGTGCCGAGCTGTATGGGCTGCTCGCCCTTCTTTACTATGCGCCACCCGAGCCGGAATTCATCGCGAATCTGCGTGTGGCCACGACCGAGTCACCCGCAGCCGGTGCATTTCTGGAAGAACCCTGGCGCGCCCTGGTGGGTGTGGCGCGTGACATGACCGATGACGCTATGGTTCAAGAGTACAACACCCTGTTTGGCGGTGTCGGCAAGCCCGAGGTGTACCTCTACGGCTCGCACTACCTGAGCGGCTTTCTGAACGAAAAGCCGCTGGCACGCTTGCGTACTGAATTGACCAGCCTGGGCCTGGCGCGCGATGAGGCCATGTCAGACACCGAAGACCACATGGCCTACCTGTGCGAGGTGATGCGCTACCTGATTGCCGGGGACGATGTGGCGGTGGCCAACCTGACGCGCCAACAGTCGTTCTTTGCTGACCACATGCAGTCCTGGGTGGTGCAGTTGTGCGATGCGATTCAAAAGCACCCCAGAGCCCGCTTTTATGCCGCCGTGGCCGAGCTGACCCGTGCTTTCATGAACGTGGAAGCGCAGGGGTTTGACATGCTGGCTTGAAACGGATGCGTGCACGTGGGGGGTATGATTCGCCGGTGGAAAAAGGGGTGAGTGGAACGCTGTGAATCCGGATTCCGGAATGGGCGAACCATGTTGACCTCTCCAGGTCCGCAAGACTACAAAGGTTTATATGAGCCGCAAGCTTTTCTCGGGCGATATGCATCTTCGTTTTGGCACGCTCCTGGTGACGCTGGTCATTTCAACCCTGTTGGTCGCCTGTCATGCACGTGAGCCGATCCGGCTGGGGTTCATGGGTGGGCTTTCCGGGCGCGTTGCTGATCTTGGCATTGGTGGGCGCGATGGCGTCCTGCTGGCCATTGAGTTGCGCAACACATCGGGGGGTGTTGGTGGCCGTCTGGTTGAGTTGATCGCCGAGGACGATCAGCAGGAGCCTGAAATCGCCAAACAGGCGGTGTCGCGGCTGATCAACAACAAAGTGGCGGCCATCATCGGCCCGATGACCAGCGCCATGGCGGTCGCCACGGTGCCGCTGGTCAACAGCGCCCAATTGTTGATGGTCAGCCCCACTGTCACCACCCCTGATTTGGCCGGAATTGATGATTACTTCTTGCGTGTGATCGATTCGACCACCGAATATGCACGCAAGAGTGCCGACTACCATTTTTCTGTGCGGGGCAATCGTCGTGTCGCGGTGGCTTACGACTTGCGCAATCAGTCCTACACCGAAAGCTGGCTGAAGGATTACCGCAAGGTATTTGAAGCCGCAGGGGGCGCCATCGTGGCGGCTGTGCCGTTCACTTCCAGCGATGAATCCCACTTCTCTGAGCTGGCTCAACGTCTGCTTCAACCCCGGCCTGACGGTGTGCTGATTCTGGCCAATTCGGTTGATACCGCCCTGCTGGCCCAACAAGTGCAAAAACGGGATGCTGTGGTCCACATCAATGCCTGTGAATGGAGTGCCACCGAGCGCCTGATCGAACTCGGTGGCAAGGCGGTCGAAGGGGTCGTGGTTGCCCAGTTCATTGATCGCGAAAACCGGCAAGCTTCCTATATGGCCTTCAGGAAAGCGTATCTGGAGCGCTTCAAGCGCGAGCCTGGTTTTCCTGGTTTGCTCGCCTTTGATGCGACCAATGTGGTGCTCGACGGGTTGGCCGCCCAGACCTCCGGTCAAACGCTCAAAAACGTCATACTTGAGCGCCGGGAATTCGCCGGTGCGCAGTCGCGGATACGCTTTGATGTCTATGGCGATGCGGCACGAGACTCTTACCTGACGACCGTTCGCAATGGCACTTTCGTGCGGCTGCAATAGGCCGCGCGCCTGACCGGACCGCAACGACCTATGGCGCGCTCACTGCGGTTCTGGCTTTCGCTGAGTTTTTCTGCTTTCGTCGCCATGGCCATGGCGCTGGTCGTTGCGGCCTTGTTGTGGGTGCTGATACCGCGACTGAATGCCGAGGTCGAGGTCAGAAACCGGTCCCTCGGCAACACGGTGGCTGGGCAGGTCGAGAGTTTTCTTGCCGATGCTCAGAACGTCTTCGAAAACCTGGCAAAAGACATGGCCGGGCAGCCGCCGCTGCCAAGGGACCGGATGCACTTGATGCTCGATACGGTAGCCAATACCGATGTTCATCTTGAGGCGGTTTACCTGATTGATGCCACTGATCACGTTCTTGAAGTTGGCTTGCCCCATGAGCGTCGAGGGCAGCGAGAGGACCTGGTTGACACCGATCTTTCTGGACGCGCCTTTGTCCAGTCGGCCCGAAAATCCGGTCACAACGTTTGGTCTGATACTTATTTGTCGCAGCGTGGCCGCATTGTGGTAGCGCTGGCCGTACCGTTCACCTTGCCTGATCGAAGCGGAGCGGTTTCATCAGGGATGTTGGTTGGGGAGTACGGACTGGAACAAATATCGAACCTGGTGCAACGCATCGGCCAGGCCGGGGATGTGTTGCCAATCATCGTTGATCGAAGCGGCCAGATCGTGGGTCACCCGGATGCCGGTCACAGCTTGCGTCAGGAAAACATCAGCCATCTGCCGCTGCTGCAAGGGTCCGGTTTGACGACACCGCAGACGGCACGGTTTCGGTTTGGCGAGATCGACTATATCGGGAGCACGACCCCGATTTCTGCTCAGGGCTGGACGGTGCTGGTGGCGCAACCGCTCGAAAAGGCCTATGCCACGGTTCGCTCGACCCTGCTGGCTGTGGCGGCAGCCAGTCTGCTGGCGCTGACGCTGGCCTTGATCTCGGCGTTTTGGATGAGCCGGCGCATGTCACGCCGGGTCGCTGATTTTGGTCGCCACATGCAGGCCATTGCAGATGGTGATTACCGGGCCGTCATTCCGCGTTCGGGGACCGACGAGATTGAGGCTCTGGCGCAAAGCATGCGCCGGATGGCCGAGGCTGTGCTGCAGCGCGAAGACCGTTTGCAACTGGCGGCAACCGTTTTTGAATCGACGGCCGAAGGCATACTGATCACTGACGCGCAGCGACGCATCATCTCTGTCAACCCGGCGCTGGTCAGTATCACCGGCTATTCGGCTGACGAGTTGGTCGGACAGAAGCCCTCCGTGTTCAGTTCGGCGACCCATGGCGAGGACTTCTATCGCAGCATGTGGGCCAGCATCGAGAGCACGGGTTTTTGGCGGGGTGAAATCTGGAATCGACGCAAGAATGGCGAGATTTTTCCCGAGTTGCTGGCGATTACTGCCGTGCGCGATAAGCACGGAGCCATGACCCACTACGTTGGCAGTTTTTTTGACATCAGCGAGCGCAAGCGTGCCGAAGATGAACTGGCTCAAGGCAAGGCTTTGTTTGAAGCCATCTTCAGCAGTATTCCAGACGCCATCGTCTATGCCAATGTCAAGCGGGAAGTCGTCAGTATCAATCCTGCGTTTTCCTCAATATTCGGCTTCAACATTGATGATCTGACAGGAAAACTGACATCGTTCTTCTATGAAAGTGAGGAGGAATTTGAGCGTCAAGGCAGGATTCGTTTCAATTTGACAGCAACTGAGCTGACGCTTCCTTACATCGTCAATTATCGGAAGAAAGATGGTGAGATATTTCCTGGAGAGACGCTGGGAACGTCGATCAGAACTGCCAGCGGCACCCTGTTGGGGCACATCGGTGTCATCCGCGACATCACCGAGCGCAAGGCCGCACAGGAGCAGATTCAGAGTCTGGCATTCTCCGATCCGTTGACGGAGCTGCCCAACCGTCGTCTTCTGCTGGACCGGCTCGAACAAGCGCTGACCGCAGTGGCCCGTCACCAGCGCGAAGGTGCGCTGCTGTTTATCGATGTGGATAACTTCAAAACCATCAACGACACGTTGGGTCATGACCAAGGCGATCTTTTGCTGAAACAGGTCGCCCAACGGCTGCTGTCCTGCGTGCGCGAAGGCGACACGGTGGCCCGCGTCGGCGGCGACGAATTTGTGGTACTGCTCAAAGACCTGAGTCAAAACGCACAAGAGGCGGCGACCCAGGCCGAAGCCGTGGCCAAGAAAATAATCGCCACCCTCAACCATCCCTACCAGATCGGTAGTTCGGCGCAGCGCAGCACCGCCAGCATTGGCGTCACCCTCTTTGGCGGCGACCAGCGCGAGGGCATTGATGAGCCTTTGCGGCGGGCCGATATGGCCATGTACCAAGCCAAAGCGGCGGGCCGCAACACCCTGCGCTTCTTTGATCCACAGATGCAGGCCGTGGTGACAGCCCGTGCGGACCTGGAGGCGGGCTTGCACGAGGCACTGGAAAAGAATCAATTCCTCTTGCACTACCAGGCCCAGGTAACGCAGCAGCGCCAGATCATCGGGGTGGAGGCGCTGGTGCGCTGGAACGATCCGCGGCGCGGCATCGTGCCGCCAGCCGAGTTCATCCAGCTGGCCGAGGAAACCGGCTTGATCCTGCCGCTCGGCAAATGGGTTCTGGAGACCGCCTGCACCCAGTTGGCACGATGGGCGACACAGCCCGAGACGGCGCACCTCACCATGGCTGTGAATGTCAGCGCCCGCCAGTTCCACCAGAGCGATTTCGTTGCGCAGGTGCTGGCCACACTGGCGCGCACCGGGGCCAATGGGAATCGGCTAAAGCTCGAGCTCACGGAGAGCTTGCTGGTTCGCAACGTTGAAGATGTCAAAGCCAAGATGAACGCCCTCAAAAGTAAGGGCGTGGGCTTTGCGCTTGATGACTTTGGCACCGGCTATTCGTCACTGTCGTACCTCAAGCGCCTGCCGCTGGATCAGCTCAAGATTGACCAGGGTTTCGTGCGCGACATCCTGATCGATCCCAATGATGCTGCCATTGCCAAAATGGTGATCGCCCTGGCCGATAGCATGGGTCTGGCGGTCATCGCCGAGGGGGTTGAGACGGAGGCACAGCGTGACTTTCTCGATGGCTTGGGCTGCCACGCTTTTCAGGGTTATTTGTTTAGCCCGCCGCTGCCACTGGAAGAATTCAAGTTGTTTTTTTCAGCGGGCTTGACGCCGTGGTGATGCCACCAGATCAGACAACTTGCGCATAAAAAGCCTTTGTATGGCCATGATGGGCCAATCACTTCATGCTTGAGCCACATCCTCGCACAGCAGCCACACGCCAAACACCGCGCCAGGTGCATCCTCACCCAAGTCGCGCCGGTTGTGGGCGCTGATGCTGCCACCATAGCGTTCCACCAGTCCCACGCTGATCCATAGCCCCAGCCCGTTACCGTCATTTTTGGTGGTGAAAAACGGGCTGAACAATTTGTCATGCACGGCCGCAGTCAGGCCTGCCCCGGTGTCGCAGACTTCAACCAGCACACCCGCACGGCCTTCCTTGTCGGTCTGGTCGGTGCTGCGCAGCATCAGTTTGCCACCGCCCGGCATGGCCTGAATGGCGTTGATCATCAGGTTGATCAGCACCTGCTGCAGTTCCTGGCGGTTGATGTTGACGCTCTGGCTGGCTTGAAAATGTCGTTGAACTTCAATGTGCGATCGTCCCAGCAGATGCGCCACCAGCACCAGCGAGTTCTCCAGCGTCTCGTTGACATCGACGGCAACCACGTAGCCGGCATAGTCGTTGGGCCGGGCGTATTGCAGCAGTTGGGTCACGATCAGGCGCATGCGGTCAATTTGCTGGTCCATCAGCGCGAGTTCCTCTGTCACGGGCAGGGCCTGTTCACCCAAGGTTTCGCGCACCAGGTCCAGGTTGCCTTGCATCACGGCAATCGGGTTGTTGATCTCGTGCGCCACGCTGGCGGTGAGTTGGCCGATGGCGGCGAGTTTTTCTGACTTGACCAGTTGCGCCTGGGCTTGCTGCAGTGACTGGTTGCTGTTGGCCAGCTCTTGCGTGCGCCTGGCTACCTTGGCATCCAGCTCTTGCCCCCAGCGCTGCAGGGTGGCGGTTTTGTCGTCGATCACGTCCAGCAGTTGGTCCAGATGGCCAGCGAGTGCGCCGAGTTCATCGCGCTGCGCGAGCTCGCCCACGCGCGCGCCGTCGTTGCCGTCCTGCACGCGCTGCATGGTGTGGTTCATCAGCTCGACCGGCTGAAAGATGCTGCGCGCCCAGCGCAGCGACAGCCAGGCGGCCAACACCATGATCACGACAAAGATGCCGATGATGAGTGCCAGCATGCCGTATTTGGTTTGGCGGTAGGGAGTTTCCAGGTAGCCCACATACAACATGCCAATGCGTTCGCCCTGGCCGTTCAGCAGGGGTTCGTAGCCAGACACATACCAGTCGTTCACCACAAACGCGCGGTCCAGCCAGGTCTCGCCGCGCACCAGCACGGCATCGCGCACCGCCTGCGACACACGGGTGCCGATGGCACGCTTGTCCTGAAACAGCCGCACATTGGTCGTCACGCGCACATCGCCCAGAAACAGTGTGGCGGTGCCCGCGCTACCCAAGGGCAGTGAGCCCTCGGGATAGACGATGTGGTTGATGTAATCGATCAGGTCAAGGTTCTGGTTCAGCAGCACACCGCCGCGCAGCCATGCCAGTGGCTGACCCTGCGCATCGTTGACCGGAAAACTGGCCAGCATCACCATGGCCTGGTCTTCCTGGGTGCGCGAGCTGGGGGCTGCCCCCTGCGTGGGGATCAAAGGAATGTTCAGGCGCTCGGCCAGGTGCGGCGCCAGCGCCAGCATGTCGGTGTGGCTCAATCGCTGGAGTTGAGCGCTTGGCGCATCCTGGATCATGTGGGGTGGCAAGGCCGGTTGCGGCGCTTGCGCAGCCGGGTTTTTCCAACTGGCGGTGAGCAACTGCCCCTGCACGCTGTACAGGTTGACGAAGTCAAAGCGAAGCTGTTGCCGGGCCTGCCTCAACTGCACATGCAATGCGGGCCTGTCCTGCGCCGCCAGCGCCAGGTGCAGCTTGTGGGAATTGGCCACCGCCTGGGTGCCTGCACCCACTTCGGCCAGCACCTGGCCAAAATAGCCGTGGGCTACCGCCATGTCGCTGCGCACTTTGGTGATCAGCAGGCGGTCATAGGCCGTACTGCCCCAGATCACCAGGGCCGCCACCAGCAGGGGCAATACCACCGCCAGCGGCAGCAGCGACAAAGCCATCAGCTTGTGCCGCACGGACAGGTGTTGCCAGCGTGCGCGCAGCCAGCCAGCATTCACGACGCGGCCCAATCGGCGCAGCGGCGTTCCAGCGTGCGCCGGGAAATACCCAGCAGTTCAGCCGCGCGGGTTTTGTCGCCCAGCACGCCATCCAGCACCGATTGAATGTGCTGTTTTTCCAGGGTGTGCAAGTCGGTGGTTGGCAGCATGGTTTCGGTGGCATGGCGTGGCGTTGCACCGTACAGTGCCGACACATTGAGCTCGCCCAGAATCAGCGAGCGCTCAATCAGGTTACGCAGCTCACGGGCGTTGCCAGGCCAGTCGTATTGCATCAGGTAATCCATTTGCGCCGGGCTGATGGTCAGCGGCTTGAGACCCGTGCGGGGTGCCAGCTGGGCCATGAAGTGCGTGACCAGATCGGCAATGTCTTCCTTGCGGTCACGCAAGGGGGCCAACTGCATGTCCACCACCTGCAGGCGGAAATACAGGTCTTTGCGAAAGCGCCCAGCGGCAACTTCATCCGGCAGGACGCGGTTGGTGGCGGCCATGATGCGCACATTCACCGGAATGAGCTGGCTGCCCCCGACCGGGCGAATCTGCAGCTCTTCCAGCGCGCGCAGCAGAGCGGCCTGCACCGGCGGCGGCAGCTCTGCCACCTCATCCAGAAACAGTGTGCCGCCCTGCGCGTAATAAAACAAACCATCGCGCGCCGCGCTGGCGCCTTTGCTGGAACCTTTGGCGTGGCCAAACAGCGTACCTTCCATGAGATCGGCGGACATGCTGGCGCAGTTGACCGGCACAAACGGGCCACTGTGGCGCGGGCTCAAATGGTGCAGGGCGCGTGCCACCAGTTCTTTGCCGGTGCCGGACTCGCCTTGCAGCAGCACGGTGCTGTCCACCTGTGCCACGCGGGGCAAAGCGTCGCGCAAGCCCTGCATGTAGGCAGAGTGGCCGATCAGGCCGGTGCTGGTATCGGTTTGCCGGGACAGCGTGTGTTTGAGCACAAAGTTTTCGCGCGCCAACCGGGCGCATTCAAAACAGTGCTTGATGGCGTTGAGAATCTGCGGCACCCGGAACGGTTTCAAAATAAAGTCGGAAGCGCCGGCACGCAGGGCCTCGATGGCGGTTTCAAGATCAGCAAACGCGGTGATCAAAATGACGCTGCCACGGTAACCTTGCTCACGCAAGGACTTGAGCCAGACCACGCCGCTTTGCCCGGGCAGGGAAATGTCGAGCACGATCAAATCCACGTGCTGCTGTTGCAAGAACTGCGCACCTTCTTCAGCACTGCCTGCTGCGTGTACAGAGTGGCAGCGCGGCACCAGGGTTTTGACCAAAAAATTGCGCATGCCTGGTTCATCGTCCACGATCAAAATCGACCAGTCAGGCCAGCCCTCCAATGTCTTGGCAGAACTGTCAACGGGCGCGAGGGGAGGGGGAGTGTTGGGCATGGAGATCGGAAATTCTATCGATAGACCCGACAAAATCAGTCGGATTTAAATATTTTTTAACCTGAGTCAATAGCGTGATGATCAGTTTAAGGGCGATTCGATCACGCGGCAGGGCGCTGGTTTTGCGACAACTTGTCGCAAATGGGATGACACTCTGGCGCAAGAACCAAACATGGCTGAATCAGCACTTTGTTGCGCCACATGGGCAGTCCATCGATCTGCCGCCAATGGTCGGTTGCATGTGTCGATGGCATGGATTCTGCTTGGTGTTTTCTGGCTTGTGCCTGGCGGCGCCGTGAGGTCGTGAACCGTACTGCGCCATAGAGGAAGTGCCGGGGGTTTACCCGCATGTCAGACGAGCGAATTCCGGGTAGATTCAACGCACTTCAGATATGTCGTTGCGTTCATAAGCATTTCACTTGAGGAGACTTTTCATGCCTTCATCCCCTTCCAAATTGTCACGCCGTACCCTGTTTGCGGGTGCGGGCACTGCCGGTGCGCTGGCTGCTGCGGTCAGTGTCATGCCGTCAATGACATCCATCACCGAGGCGGCTGCACCGCTGCCATTGGCAAAACCTGAAAAAGGCGGTGGTTACACGCTCAGCGCGCACGTCAAGCAGTATTACAAGACCGCGCTCGTCTGATCCATTTTCCATTCAGTTTTTCGGAGACTTTCATGTTGTTAACCAAGAAATCTGGTACTTCTGGTGGCGCAGCGCGTACACCGTTTGTTCACAGTCTGCGCCGCGGTTTGTCGCAGGCGCTGCCTACCATGGACCGGCGCGCGTTTTTGCGCCGTTCCGGTCTGGGTGTCGGTGTGGGCTTGGCGGCTTCGCAACTGACCCTGGTCAAAAAAGCCGGTGCTGCCACCGGCAACGTGGCCGTGGGTGAAGGCAAGATCGAGATCAAGCGTACGGTGTGTACCCACTGTTCGGTGGGCTGCGCGGTCGATGCGGTGGTCGAAAACGGCGTCTGGGTGCGCCAGGAGCCGGTGTTCGACTCGCCGATCAACCTCGGCGCGCACTGCGCCAAGGGTGCCGCTTTGCGCGAACACGGCCACGGTGAATTCCGCCTGCGCTACCCGATGAAACTGGTCGATGGCAAGTACCAGCGCATCAGTTGGGACACGGCCTTGAACGAGATCACGGCCAGGATGCTTGATCTGAAAAAAGCCAGCGGCCCCGACAGCGTTTATTTTGTGGGTTCTTCCAAGCACAACAACGAGCAGTCGTACCTGATGCGCAAGTTTGTCAGCTTCTGGGGTACCAACAACTGCGACCACCAGGCGCGCATTTGCCACAGCACCACAGTGGCCGGTGTGGCCAACACCTGGGGTTATGGTGCCATGACCAATTCGTACAACGACATGCAAAACAGCAAGTGCGCGTTGTACATCGGCTCCAACGCGGCCGAGGCGCATCCGGTCAGCTTGCTGCACATGCTGCACGCCAAGGAAACCGGCACCAAGATGATTGTGGTGGACCCGCGTTACACACGCACAGCAGCCAAATCTGACGAATACGTGCGTATCCGCTCCGGCTCAGACATCGCTTTCCTGTTTGGTGTGCTGTACCACGTGTTCAACAACAGCTGGGAAGACAAGCAGTACATCAACGACCGGGTCTATGGCATGGACAAGGTCAAGGTCGAGGTCATGGCCAACTGGACGCCTGACAAGGTCGAAGAAGTTTGTGGTGTCAAGGAAGAACAAGTGCTGCGCGTGGCGCGCATGATGGCCGAAAACCGCCCCAGCACATTGGTCTGGTGCATGGGCCAAACCCAGCACAGCATTGGCAATGCCATGGTGCGTGCCTCGTGCATCTTGCAGTTGGCTTTGGGCAACGTGGGCAAGAGCGGCGGCGGCACCAACATCTTCCGCGGCCACGACAACGTGCAAGGTGCCACGGACGTCGGCCCCAACCCCGACTCGCTCCCGGGTTACTACGGCATTGCGGCAGGTTCATGGAAACACTACGCCGCAGTGTGGGGTGTGGATTACGACTGGATTGCCAAGCAATTTGCGTCGCCCGCCATGATGAGCAAGCCCGGTATCACGGTGTCGCGCTGGATTGACGGCGTGCTGGAGAAAAACGAGCTGATCGATCAGGACAGCAACCTGCGCGGTGTCTTCTATTGGGGCCATGCACCCAACTCGCAAACCCGTGGTCTGGAGATGAAACGCGCCATGGACAAGCTGGACTTGCTGGTGGTGGTGGACCCGTATCCGTCGGCCACGGCAGCCATGGCCGCCATGCCCGGCAAGCCCGAAGACCTGAACCCGAACCGCGCGGTGTACCTGCTTCCCGCAGCTACCCAGTTTGAGACCAGTGGCTCGGTCACGGCCTCCAACCGCTCCATTCAATGGCGTGAAAAAGTGATTGAGCCGCTGTGGGAAAGCCGCTCAGACCACATGATCATGCAGCAATTTGCCGACAAACTGGGCTTTGGCAAAGAGCTGTCCAAAAACTACAAAATGCAAAAAGTCAACGGCATGGACGAGCCCATGCCCGAAGACATCCTGCGTGAAATCAACAAGGCCACCTGGACCATCGGCTACACCGGCCAGAGCCCGGAGCGCCTCAAAGCGCACATGCGCAACATGCATTTGTTTGACATCAAAACCTTGCGCGCCAAGGGCGGCACAGACAAGGAAACCGGTTACGACTTCACCGGTGACTACTTCGGCTTGCCATGGCCCTGCTACGGCACGCCCGAGCTCAAGCACCCGGGCTCGCCCAACCTGTACGACACCTCCAAACACGTGATGGACGGCGGCGGCAACTTCCGCGCCAACTTCGGTGTAGAAAAAGACGGCGTCAACCTGCTGGCCGAAGATGGCTCGCACTCATTGGGTTCTGAGATCACCACAGGTTACCCGGAATTTGACCACGTGCTGCTCAAAAAGCTGGGCTGGTGGACTGATTTGACCGAGGCCGAACAAAAAGCGGCCGAGGGCAAAAACTGGAAGACCGACCTCTCTGGCGGTATCCAGCGCGTGGTGCTCAAGGTGCACGGCTGCCACGTGTTCGGCAATGCCAAGGCCCGCGCGGTGGTGTGGAACTTTCCCGATGCCATCCCCAAACACCGCGAGCCGCTGTACGGTATTCGCCCCGACCTGGTGGCCAAGTACCCCACCCACGACGACAAAAAGGCCTTCTGGCGTTTGCCCACCTTGTTCAAGACCGTGCAGGACAAAAACGTGGCGGACAAGGTGCACGAGAAGTTCCCGTTCATCATGACCTCGGGCCGCCTGACCGAGTACGAGGGCGGCGGCGAAGAAACCCGCTCCAACCCCTGGCTGGCCGAGTTGCAACAAGAGATGTTCATCGAGATCAATCCTAAGGTGGCGGCCGACAAGGGCATTCGCAATGGCGAGCGTGCCTGGGTGTCAACGCCCACCGGTGCGCGCCTCAATGTGCAGGCGCTGGTGACTGAGCGGGTCGGGCCGGACACGGTGTTCATGCCCTTCCACTTTTCCGGGCGTTGGCAAGGGGCTGACATGCTGGCGTATTACCCGTCCGGTGCGGCGCCGGTGGTGCGGGGTGAGGCCATCAATACCGCCACTACCTATGGTTACGACAGCGTGACCATGATGCAGGAAACCAAGACCACGGTCTGCAACGTCGAGAAAGCATAAGGAGCACAACATGGCAAGAATGAAATTTGTTTGCGACGCAGAGCGCTGTATTGAATGCAACGGTTGCGTGACCGCCTGCAAAAATGAACACGAAGTCCCCTGGGGCGTGAACCGCCGCCGGGTCGTCACCTTGAATGACGGCGTGCCCGGTGAAAAATCGATCTCGGTGGCCTGCATGCATTGCAGCGATGCGCCCTGCATGGCGGTGTGCCCGGTCAACTGCTTTTACCGCACCGACGAAGGTGTGGTGCTGCACGACAAGGATGTGTGCATTGGCTGCGGCTACTGCTCCTACGCCTGCCCGTTTGGCGCACCGCAGTTTCCCAGCCAGGGCACGTTTGGTGTGCGTGGCAAGATGGACAAGTGCACCTTCTGCGCCGGTGGCCCGGAGGCCAATGGCAGCCAGGCCGAGTTTGAGAAATATGGCCGCAACCGCCTGGCCGAAGGCAAACTGCCCGCCTGCGCCGAAATGTGCTCGACCAAGGCGCTCCTTGCCGGTGACGGCGATGTGGTGGCTGACATCTTGCGCAACCGCGTGTTGCGCCGCGGCAAGGGTGCCGAGGTGTGGGGCTGGGGCACGGCTTACGGCGCCAAACAGGCGGGTCAACCCGGCGTTGCCGCACCAGAAGGAGCCAAGTCATGAAAGCCATTATTTTTTCAGTCGCCTTGATCGCCGGTTTGGCAGCTTGTGGCGACAAACCGCAAGCGCTGGAGACCAACAAGCACGACAGCGCAGCCTACACCGGTACTGGCAAGGCCTTTGCCAACAAGGACTGGAAGCAGGGCGACAAAGCCAGTTGGGAGTCGCAGCTCAAAGCGCGTGGCCAGTACGGTCAAAACGACTACACCCGCATGAAATGAGCAGGAGGCATCGCATGAAGAACGCCTTAATACTGAGCTGTGCGCTGGCGCTGGGGGCTGGATCGGCCCTGGCCCAAACCACCGCAGCACCCGTACCTGCTCCCGCAGCGCAGGCCACGGCGGGCATCCAGAGCCAGAACATCATGGATGTCAAGCCCGATGCCAGCCAGGAGCCCGGTTATGCCAAACAGACCAATGGCGAGCGCGCCAGGGTACAACCCGGCAACAACGCGCCCATGTGGCGCCAGGTGAACTCCGGCGTGGCAGGCTACAGCAGCCTGCCGGTCACGCAGGCCCCAGAGGCCGGTGTGCTGATTCAACCCTTTGTGCAATACCCGGGTTCGCGCCTGACCAATGCCGGCGAGGCCTGGCGCCAGGTGCGCAACAACTGGATCATCCCCTACGGTGGTTCCCTGTTGTTGATTGTGCTGGTGGCGATTGGTTTGTTTCACTGGCGCATTGGCCCGATGGTGGCGCACGAGGTACACACCGGTCGCAAGATTGAACGCTTTACACCGTTCGAGCGTTCGGCCCACTGGGCCAATGCGATCGCTTTCGTCATTCTGGCCGTGTCTGGCATGGTGATGGCTTTCGGCAAGTTTTTCCTGTTGCCGGTCATGGGCACCACCTTGTTTGGCTGGTTGACCTATGCACTCAAAAACGCGCACAACTTTGCTGGCCCGCTGTTTGCGGTGTCTTTGCTGGTGGTCATCATCACCTTCATGCGTGACAACCTGCCGGCCAAGGGCGACCTGCAATGGTTCCTTAAAGGCGGGGGCTTGATCGAAGGCAAAGAGGTCAAGTCCGGACGCTTCAACGGCGGTGAAAAGGTCACCTACTGGGGCGGCGTGTTTGGTTTGGGCCTGGTCGCCGTGTTGACCGGCCTGTTCTTGAACCACCTGCTGCCCGTGTTTGATTACAGCCGCAGCAACATGCAAATCGGCCTCATGTTGCACGCGGTGTCCAACGTCGCCATGATCTGCATGTTCCTCGGTCACATCTACATGGGCACCCTGGGCACCAAAGACGCTTATGAGGGCATGCGCAGCGGTTACGTCGATGAAGGCTGGGCCAAAGCGCACCATGAGCTCTGGTACGACGACATCAAGGCTGGCAAGATCCCGGCGCAGCGTTCACCTGTGGCCGCACCATCGGCCCCGGCGGGCAATCCGGTTCAAGTTTGAGACGGTTGGAGACACTTTTATGAATAAGATGATGAAAACCCTGTGTGCCGCCTCCGTGCTGGCCATGTTGAGTTCCGTGGCTTCTGCCAAGTTGCCGGCACCGTCGGATGAGGCCAAAGCCAAAGCGGCCGAGGCCGCAGCCAAGACCGCTTGGACAGGCAAGGTGGACGGCTACAAGCTGTGCAAAGCGCAAGACAGGGTGGTGGCCCATTACAAAAAGCTTCCTGTTGCCAAAGATGTCAAGGCGCCAGCCAAAGGGGCGCCCGTAGCAGCGCCTGCCAGCACCTGTGCTGATCCCGGCCCGTTTGTCTATACGCCTGCGGGCGCCGCACCCGCAGTAGCCGCTGCACCTGCTGCTCCTGCTGCACCCAAAGTGGCTGATCCAGCCAAAAAACCCTGAGCTTGCTGCCCCGTCTTACTGCAGCCTGCGCGCCTTTGACGCGCGAGGTGCCGGTGGTCAACGAGTTTGGCGACTCTGACACGGTGTCGATCCCGGCCGAGCGCGCGCTCACCGTTTACGTTGATAAACGTGAACTGGTCACGCTCATGACGCTGGGTGCGCACCCCGAGTTGCTGGTGCTGGGTTTTTTGCGCAACCAGCGCCTGGTGGCCAGCGTGGCCGAGGTTGAGTCCATCACCGTCGATTGGGACGTGGGTGCTGCCGCTGTCAAAACCCGCCAGGGGATTTCGGACATCGAAGCGCGCACCGCCAAGCGGGTGGTCACCACCGGCTGCGGCCAGGGCAGCGTGTTCGGTGATTTGATGGCCGAGGTGGGCAGCATCACGCTGCCTGCGGCCACGCTGCTGCAGTCCGAGCTGTACGGCATCGTCAATGCCATTCGCCTGCAGGAAACCACCTACAAATCATCAGGCTCGGTGCATGGCTGCGCGCTGTTTCGCGGTGCCGAGATGCTGGTGTTTGTCGAAGACGTGGGCCGCCACAATGCCATCGACACCATTGCCGGCTGGATGTGGATGCAACATGACGCCCCCACGCTTGCCACTGCGTGTGCTGCGCTGCCCCCCGAGGGGTCCATGCCTTGCTTGGGGCGGCCCGGCGCGGCGGCAGCAGTCACAGCAAACTGTGGTACTTCTGGCACTGACAAGGTGTTCTACACCACGGGCCGGCTCACCAGCGAGATGGTCATCAAATCTGCGCAAATGGGCGTGCCGATCGTGGTGTCGCGCAGCGGCATCACGCAGATGGGGCTGGACGTGGCGCAGCGGCTGGGCCTGTGCGCCATCGGCCGCGCTACCAACAAACGTTTCCTGTGCTACAGCGCGTCCCATCGGTTGCAATTGCAGCCCGAACTGGCAGGAACGCGTATTGCGCCACTGAACACCGATCTGGAACCGTCATCGCGAGCCGCCCGAATCGGGTCCGATACCGCACACGGACCTTGAACCCTGTGGGGCGGACTTCAGTCCGCCATGGTCGACTGAAGTCGACCCC
>PHCO01000039.1:0-7435 GCA_002842265.1 Betaproteobacteria bacterium HGW-Betaproteobacteria-18
GCCACATGACAAGCAGGTTGCCCCACACCCGCCAGCAAGCCTTTGAGCAAAGCTTCATTGGCGGCCAGGTTGCCATTCATTTTCCAGTTGCCTGCGATCAGCTTCTTTTTCATGCTATTTCCCAAGTTCCCAAGTCAAAACAATTTTTCCGACGTGCTGGTTGGATTCCATCAAGGCATGCGCTTGCGCCGCATCGGCCGCTGCAAAGACGCTGTGAATCACCGGCTTGATTTGACCAGTTGCCAGCAAGGGCCACACCGTCTTCAAACACGCCTGCGCAATCGCCGCCTTGAAGGCCACCGAACGCGGTCGCAAGGTGGAGCCGGTCAGCGTCAGGCGCCGGCGCAATACCAAGCCTGCATTGAACTCACTTTGGGCGCCACCCTGCACAGCGATGATGACCAGTCGGCCATCTTCGCGCAAACTCTGCACTTCTTTCGCGACATAGCTGCCCGCCACCATGTCCAGGATCACATCGACACCCTGACCGTCTGTCAGCCGAGCCACCTCGGTCTGAAAATCATGCGTCTTGTAATTAATGGCAGCATCAGCACCCAAGGCCAAACACGACGCACATTTTTCATCACTGCCAGCGGTCGTCAATACGCGCGCTCCCATGGCTTTCGCCAATTGGATCGCCGTGACGCCAATGCCACTGGTACCGCCCTGGATCAACACGGTCTCGCCAGTTGCCAGGTGGCCGCGATCCATCAGGTTGCTCCAGACCGTGAAGAGCGTCTCGGGCAGACTTGCCGCCTGGACGTCACTGAAACCTTGCGGCACCGGCAAGCATTGTGCAATCGGTGCCACGCACCACTGCGCATAACCACCACCAGCCACCAGCGCGCACACGCGGTCTCCCAAGTGCAAACCCGCTGCAGCCAGTTCAAGTGCATCGCCCTGCTCAACCACGCCCGCTACTTCCAGCCCTGGAATGTCCGACGCACCCGGCGGTACCGGGTACAGGCCCAAACGCTGCAATACATCGGGTCGATTGACACCACTGGCGCTGACGCGAATGAGCAGTTCCCCGGCGCCAGCAACTGGCACGGGGCGCTCACCCAAACGCAAAACGTCCGGGGCACCGTAGCTTGTGATTTCAATCGCTTGCATGAGTTATCAGCGTCTGGCCTTTATGATTTAAGCACTGGCAGCTGTTCTTTTCATTTCAACCAGTTGCCTATCAGCCGCGGTTTTCTTGTGCCGGGCGCTCCAGCAGCGCTTTCATGGACAGCTTGACGCGGCCTTTTTCATCCGTTTCCAAAACCTTGACCTTGACGATCTGGCCTTCGGACAAATAGTCAGTGACCTTTTCGACCCGCTCATGGGCAATCTGGCTGATGTGCAGCAAGCCATCCTTGCCTGGCAACAAATTGATCAGTGCGCCGAAGTCAAGAATCTTGACAACCGGGCCTTCATAGACCTTGCCAATTTCGACTTCAGCGGTGATCTGCTCGATGCGGCGCTTGGCTTCTTCGGCCTTGGCCGGATCGGCCGACGCGATGGTGATGGTGCCGTCTTCGTCGATGTTGATTTGCGTGCCGGTTTCTTCGGTCAGGGCACGGATCACCGAGCCGCCCTTGCCGATCACGTCACGGATTTTCTCGGGGTTGATCTTCATGGTGAACAGGCGCGGCGCAAAGGTGGACACTTCGGTCTTGGCCTCGGCCATGGCTTCCGTCATCTTGCCCAGAATGTGCATGCGCGCTTCCTTGGCTTGCGCCAGCGCCACTTGCATGATTTCCTTGGTGATGCCCTGGATTTTGATGTCCATTTGCAGCGCGGTGATGCCACTGGTGGTACCCGCTACCTTGAAGTCCATGTCGCCCAGGTGATCTTCATCGCCCAGAATGTCGGTCAACACGGCAAAGCGGTTGTCTTCCTTGATCAGGCCCATGGCAATACCGGCCACGTGCGCTTTCAAAGGCACGCCCGCATCCATCAGGCTCAGGCAGCCACCGCACACCGAGGCCATGCTTGAGGAACCATTGGATTCGGTCACCTCTGACACCACACGCATGGTGTAAGGAAAATCTTCTTTGCTGGGCAACACCGCCACCAGGGCACGCTTGGCCAGACGGCCATGACCGATTTCACGACGCTTGGGCGTGCCAAAACGGCCAGCTTCGCCCGTGGCAAAGGGAGGCATGTTGTAGTGCAGCATGAAGCGATCCTCAAAATCACCGGCCAGCGCGTCAATGCGCTGGGCATCACGCTCGGTACCAAGTGTGGTCACCACCAGTGCCTGGGTTTCGCCACGGGTAAACAGGGCCGAGCCATGGGTACGCGGCAGCACGCTGTTGCGGATTTCGATAGCACGCACGGTACGTGTGTCGCGGCCGTCAATACGGGGCTCGCCTGCCAGAATCTGGCCGCGAACCAAGCGTGCTTCAATGTCAAACAGCATGCTTTCGACCTTGACGGAATCAAAAACCACGCCGTCCGCCTTCAAACCAGCCATGACATCGGCATAGGCCGAGCGGCAAGCTTGGGTACGGGCCTGCTTGTTGCGAATTTGGTAAGCAGCGGTCAGCTTGTCATCGGCCAAAGCACCCACCTTGGAAATCAGCTCTTCATCGCGGGCAGGAGCCTGCCAGTCCCAGGCCGGCTTGCCAGCATCACGCACCAGTTCATGGATGGCGTTGATGGCAATCACGCCTTGCTCGTGACCAAACATGACAGCGCCCAGCATCACATCTTCAGGCAATTGGTCGGCTTCAGATTCGACCATCAACACCGCCGATTCGGTGCCGGCGACCACCAGTTCAAGCTGGCTGGCTTTCAGTTGGGTTTGTCCCGGGTTGAGCACGTACTCACCATTGATGTAACCCACGCGGGCGGCACCAATCGGGCCATTGAACGGAATGCCGCTGATGGACAGCGCAGCGCTCGTGGCAATCATGGCGGCAATGTCGGCCTGCACTTCAGGGTTCAGGCTCACCACATGGATGATGACCTGCACTTCGTTGTAAAAGCCTTCCGGAAACAGTGGGCGGATCGGGCGGTCAATCAGGCGGCAAGTGAGCGTTTCGAGTTCGCTGGGGCGGCCTTCGCGTTTGAAAAAGCTGCCCGGAATCTTGCCGGCGGCATAAGATTTTTCAGCGTAATCCACCGTCAGGGGAAAAAAGTCCTGGCCGGGTTTGGAGTCGGTTTTGGCAACTACAGTGGCCAGCACCACGGTGCCGTCCATGTCGAGCAGCACAGCGCCGGTGGCCTGGCGGGCGATTTCACCGGTTTCCATCGTGACCGTGTTTTGGCCCCATTGAAAAGTCTTGCTAACTTTGTTGAACATCGTCATTTTTAATCTCCTGTGAGTTTGCAGGGTGCAGGCCACCCTAGCGAAGCCCGGAAGCTGCAACACAGAACACGATGCCATTCCAGAGCCACGCCCGGTTTCGGGCCATCAGGCTTTGGAATGACACAGCTTCGCTCCGTTTTTGCCGTCTCCGAAGTAAAAAACGCCTGAGCTAGTGACCTAACTCAGGCGCTCAATATTCTTTTTAAACCAATTACTTACGCAGACCCAGTTTGGCAATCAGCGCCACATAACGGTCAGCATCCTTGGACTTGAGGTAGTCCAGCAGCTTGCGGCGGCGGCTCACCATGCGCAGCAGACCACGACGACCGTGATGGTCTTTGGCGTGTGTCTTGAAGTGGGGCATGAGTTCGTTGATACGTGCGGTCAACAAGGCCACCTGAACTTCGGGACTACCGGTGTCACCGGCTTGACGTGCGTTGTCTTTGACAACAGCGGCTTTGATACTGGATGCAATCATTTTATTTCCTGTAAATTAAGAACTTGCGACAGGCGCTGGAACTGCCCCTGACGTGCACTGCTGCGATTTGCAGAGTTTTAGATTATAACCAGAGCGCCGGCTGCGATGCCCTAGGCAAGAATCAGCATCCCCCGCACCCCGGCGCTACACCCCAGACGGACGCTGCATGCGACACGTGGCAGGCTGCTCAGCCGTCGCGGCGGAAATGGTTTTGACCACCCGAAAACCGTAGCCCGAGCCTTCTACGTCAAACTTCACACCGGGCGCGCCAAGTTTGTCCATGACGCCCACCACCAGCGGTTGCTGAAACTGGTGATCAGCCGCACGCATGACCCCGGTTTGTGAACTGAAAGTGATGCTGGCCCTTTCCAATTGTGCGGCGACAGCAATCGACTCGGTCGTGCCTGCCTTGTCAAGGGCTTGCGCCAGCGCTTCGACCATCAACTGCATGCGCATGTGCACATAGTCGTCCGCTGGCTTGGGAAAGCGGGCGCGAAAGGCAGTGTAAAACGCCTCACTTTGCGCGTTTTGCACGTTGGGTAACCAGTCGGCCACCGCCACCACTTTGCCTACGCCCGCATCACCAATGGCAGCGGGTGCACCCAGGGCGTTGCCATAAAAGGTGTAGAACTTGCCGTCAAAACCCACGTCTTTCGCCGCCTTGATCAACAAGGTCAAATCGTTGCCAAAATTGCCGGTGATGACCGCTTGCGCCCCACTGGCCTTGATTTTTGCCGCGTAAGGCAAGAAGTCCTTGACCCGACCCATGGGGTGCAATTCTTCACCAACCACTTGCAAATCCGGGCGCAGCGTCGCCAACTGGCGTTTGGCCTCGCGCGCCACGGCATGGCCAAAACTGTAATCCTGACCAAGGATATAAACGCTTTTAAGCGCTTGATCGGCTTTCAGAACCTCCATCAGCGCAGTCATGCGCATGTCAGCATGGGCATCAAATCTGAAATGCCAAAAGCTGCATTTCTCGTTGGTCAAAATCGGATCAACCGCCGAATAATTCAAAAACAGCACGCGCTTGGTCGGTTCGCGCTCGTTGTGCTTGTTGATGGCGTCGATCAGCGCGGCCGCAGTGGCCGATGAATTGCCCTGCATGATGAATCGGGCGCCATCATCGATGGCGGATTTAAGTGCCGACAATGCTTCTTCGGTTTGCCCCTTGCTGTCGTAACGCGCCAGCACCAGCGGGTGCTTGCCGGCGACAACGCCGGGCGCCTCAACCAACGTCACACCGCCGCGTGCGTTGACCCGCTCCAGCGCCCAAATCAGGTTGCGAAAAACCGCCTCGCCAGTGTTGCCAAACGGACCACTCAAGCCTTCAATCATGGCGATTTTGATGGGAGCCGCCGTCGTTTGGGCCTGCGCAGCCAGCGGCAAAAAGACAACCAGAGCGAGCCCCAACGCGGCTCGACGCACTATTTTCAGCATCACAAATAAATTTTCTTAAAGTCAGCCGTGTCACTCGCCAAACTGGAGGCAGGCGGCTGGTTCACTCAGAACGCTGCGCAGTGTACAGGCTGAGAACCAAGAATCTCATCGAGCGGCCAACGCGGTTTGACATCAAACGCGTAAACCTCGCTGGCGGCCTGAATCCCGGACTGCAAGCGCATGGCAGCGGCCATGGCGATCATGGCGCCGTTGTCGGTGCACAAATGCAACTCGGGGTAATGCACACGCACACCGCGCTGGGCGCAAGCCAAATCAAGCTGTTCACGCAAACCGCGGTTAGCGCCAACACCGCCGGCCACCACCAGGCGTTTTAATCCCGTTTCTCTTAAAGCGGCCAGTGATTTTTTCACCAGCACCTCCACAATTGCGGCCTGGGTGGAAGCTGCCAGATCGGCCAGCACGGCGTGTCGCAGCGCCTCCACCGTGCAGCCCTGTGCCATGGCGAGCTTTTTGGCCTGCACCATCACGGCAGTTTTCAGCCCGGCAAACGAAAAGTCCAGGTTGTCACTGTGCAGCAGCGGACGCGGCAGTTTGAACGCGGCAGGGTCACCGGTTTCTGCCAATTTGGACAGTGCCGGGCCACCCGGATAACCCAGGCCCAGCAACTTGGCCGACTTGTCAAACGCCTCACCCGCCGCGTCATCAATGGTTTCACCCAAAATCTGGTAGCGTCCCACGCCATCGACCCGCATCAACTGCGTGTGCCCACCCGACACCAGCAGCGCCACAAACGGAAATTCGGGCGGATCGGCGCTTAAGAATGGCGACAACAAATGGCCTTCCAGGTGATGCACACCCAGTACCGGCTTGCCCAGTCCCGCGCCCAGCGCACAAGCCACGCCGGCCCCCACCAACAGCGCACCGGCCAACCCCGGCCCACGGGTAAAAGCCACCACGTCCACCTCTTGCAGGGTTTTGCCAGAAGCCTGCAAGACCTCTTGGGTGAGTGGCAACACGCGGCGAATATGGTCGCGGCTGGCCAGCTCTGGCACCACGCCGCCATAGGCCTGGTGCATCTCGATCTGGCTGTATAGCGCATGTGACAGCAGCACCGGCAAACGCGCCCCATCGACCTGCACCAGCGCCACCCCGGTTTCGTCGCACGACGATTCGATTCCCAAGACGTTCAGCACGATAACCCTTGACGCCAACAGTCCTTCAAACCGGCTCCTTGTATTGATCTTCCAGCAACTTGGCTTGTGCCGCCGCCAGCCGCGCAATCGGCACGCGCGGGCCCGAGCAAGAGACGTAGTTGAGCTTGATGTAATGGCAAAAGCGGATGGAACCGGGGTGCCCGCCATGCTCGCCACAAATGCCCACTTTTAAATCCGGGTTGGTGGCACGGCCGTTTTCCACCGCCATTTTCATCAACTGCCCGACACCCTTGATGTCCAACACTTCGAACGGGTTATCTTCAAGGATCCCGGTTTCGTTGTAGAACGGCAGAAATTTGTTTTCGGCATCCTCGCGGCTGAAAGAGAACGTGGCCTGGCTCAGGTCATTGGTGCCGAACGAGAAAAATTCGGCAGTCTCGGCCATGCGCCCGGAGCGCATGCAGGCGCGCACCACTTCGAGCATGGAGCCGAACTTGAATTGCACGTCAATGCCGTGGGTGGCGCGCACTTCTTGCCGGATGCGCTGCACGTAGCTGTGGATGCGCTTGAGCTCTTCCACCGTGGCCACCTGCGGCACCATGATTTCCGGGTAAATCTCGATGCCCTGTTTGCCGCACAAGGCCGCCGCCTCCAGAATCGCACGAATTTGCATGCAGTAGATTTCAGGATAAGTGATGCCCAAGCGCACGCCGCGGTGCCCCAGCATCGGGTTGACTTCAGCCAGCGCCCGCACTTTTTTCAGGATTTTTTCCTTTTTGGCGATAACCTCGTCCTCCATATGCGACTTCTTGAAAGTCCCCAAGGCCCCCATCAACGGCATCAGACCATCGGCATATTGCTGGTACAGCTTGGGGTTGAGCAGCTTGAGGGTTTCAGGCAGGTCTTCGAGCGCCTTGATGGTGTCACGCAATTGGTGCAGATGGGATATTTCGACCTCAAGCTGCCCCGCCGTCGGCAAAAATTCATGCATCGGCGGGTCCAGCAAGCGCACCGTCACCGGCAAGCCCTTCATCGCCTTGAAGATGCCCTTGAAATCCGCGCGCTGAATCGGCAGCAACCGGTCCAGCGCCGCCTGGCGCTCGC